>CAJFGA010000040.1 GCA_904374385.1 uncultured Clostridia bacterium
GAACGGCTTTTTGTCTTATCCTTTTATCATGCTTTACCCCCCCCCAAAAAAAAAATTTACATTTTACTGATTTTTCGCTTGACTTTCAATAGCTGGTCTACAAATTTTCCTTAATTTGCCACCACTCACTCGATTGTTCTACCGACATTACGGCGCATCGGCTCATCGTGTTTCTCCTTTTATCACCTCCAAAATGATTCGCCTGTTCGGATACTCCGCTTACATTGCAATACAACAGCCCGGCCGTTGTTCACGGTCGGGCGATGATTATATCCTATTCGGATGCTTCCTATTACGTTGATTAGCGACGCGTTTTCAGTCAGTACAAAAATGCAGCAGTTTTTACGGGCTTTCTCTCTTATAAACAGCGTATTTTCAGCTTTTACATATCGTTCGCTCTGAATACTGCGGCACAATTATCCCAACAGCATATCACTTCATTCTCATTTTAATGTATCTTCCAATTCAAAACAGCAGAAGAAAGACCGTCTGATGCCGCAATGATACAGACCTCTCCCGGCTGCGTCCCCATTTTTACTGCAATGCCGATCCGTCCTGCACGCATCTTACGAATATTGCTGTAAACGGTGCTGTGTTCTGATATGTCTGAACCGGTCGACAAAATTTTCCCCGACCCCTCGGCTGTAAATTGCACGATCGGACTTGCATCCGGCACTTCGTTTCCTGCTCCGTCGACAGCATAGCAAGTCAGTAAAGCGACATCCTCTCCGTTTGCCGTCACATCTTTCGTATCCAACGTCAGCATCAGCTTTTCTGCACGGCCAGACGTCACTTTACGATCCGATGCGATTTGGTCGCCCTCTTCATTATAAGCCCGCACTTCAATATACCCGGGCGCATACGGCACACTCCATTCCCCGTGCCCGTATCGCTCTATCCGTTGCAACCCGAAACTTTTGCCGTTCACAAACAATGCAACCTGCGGCGCATTTGTATAAGCGACAACCCGGATCGGCTTTCCTTCCAGTCCGGCAAAATTCCAATGAGGAAGGAGATGCACCATAGGCATTTGTCTGTAATCCGTCCAGTGCGACTGATTCTGCCAAAAAGCATCCTTCTTCTGCATGAATAAATCAATCGCTCCGCTCTGCGAGCAGATACGCGGCCATACGGCTTCCCCGCGATGTTCAAACGCAATCCATTGATACCCTCCGAGGATCCAATCATGTTCAGCCAAAAACTTCCATGTAAACTCGCGCCCGCGCCAAAGATCGCTCGCATCTTTATCATATGCGGAAAGATATCCGAGATTTTCGTCATCTGAGTGATACCACCCGCGCGTCGTCCCCGTTGCGCAGCATTCGGAGGCGAAGATCCCTTTTCTAGGATATTTTTTATGAATCCCTTCGTATTTGTCCCAATTGTAATTGACGCCGATCACATCCATTTCTTTATATACGGTCGCTTTTTCGGGCGAATCCACAACCGCCGCCATGACCAAACGCGAGTCATCCAGTTTCTTCGCCAGCACCATCAAAGATTGAAAAATCCTTCTTCCTTCCTCCGTCGTATGATGCGGCTCCTCGTTTCCGATCGACCAAAAAAACACACCAGGACGATTCCTATCTCGTTTTATCAATGTTGTAAGTTGTTTTTTTCCATCTTCGGTCGATTCAAACCAGCGCACTTCGTCCATGACGATAAAACCATTTTCATCCAACGCATCCATCAGGGCTTCTGCCTGCATATAATGCGTTGTTCTATACCCGTTTGCCCCCATCTCTTTCATCAACTGAACTTTATACCGATGGATATTATCGGGAACCGCTTTACCGAGCAATCCGCAATCGGCATGACCGCAAAGCCCTTTGATTTTATAGTGCCTGTCGTTGATGAAAAGCCCTTGCTCCGGATCCACGCGAAAGGTTCTGAACCCAAACTTTGTGGTATATTCATCCAACACAACGCCGTTTGAAAGTATCTCTGTACGCATGACGTATTGATTCGGATAGTCGGGAGACCACCGCTCGGGCGAAATGACTGTAAAATTATAATTGAACTCTGTAATCTCCTTGCCGCCTATTTTTCCCTTTATCTTCGAATGGGACGCGACTTTTCCTGCAGCATCGATAATTGTTCCCTTTATTTCAAATTCTTTCTCTCTCACTTCGTCGTTGCGCAACGTAACCACCGTGTCCACTCGCCACTTTTCATCTCCCAGATAAATCGGTTTTACATATACGCCCCACAGATCCACCGACAAAAGTGCGGTTTTTATCAAAAATACATGGCGGTAAATTCCTCCTCCCTCATACCACCAACCTTCATGCTCTTGGGTACTTACATATACGGAAAGAGTATTTTCTTCTCCGAATTTTACGACATCGGTGATATCCACCTCAAAACTTGTATAACCGCCGAAATGCCGCTTCATCAAACAGCCGTTCAGCCATATAACCGCAGCAGACGCGATCCCCTCAAACAATAGTATAATGCGTTTTTTTTGATCTTCCTTTCCCAACTTAAATTTTTTCACATACCAAGCGTTATCATAATGTAGAAAACCGAGCGCACAGTTATATCGCGCGTCGGGAACACCCTCGATTACATAATCGTGCGGCAGGTCGACCTGTTTCCATAATTCTCCTTTATGTTCGATATTATTCTCAAAGCAATCCGTATACAGGCGGTAATCCTTGCTTGCCGGCCCGATATGCGCCCGCTCCGTTTTTGCGCTTACATACATAAAACCCTTGGTCAACGGCTCTTTGTAAGTAATTTCTCCTCGATGAAAATACCATTCTTTATCAAAACTAATCTTTTCTCTCATAATCTTTTTCTTTCTATTCCTTTATCTATCTTCTTTCTTGCAATCCAAGGCATCCTTCATGCCTCTCTATGAACGGCATCTCCGTCATGCGCAGTTGGGAGTCGTTTTTTTACAGGTGTAAGAAGGGAATTACAACGGCAATACACTTATTTCAAGTGGATTAAAAGTCTGCTCAAAGTTTGAGCGTCATATTTTTAAGATATTGACTTGCTGAAACGCCGGTAGCCATGCGAAAAGCTTTGGAAAAGTAATATACGCTGGAAAAGCCGCACTGTGCGGCAATTTCCGTAATACGGAATCGGTTTTCAGAGAGCAATGTTTTTGCATGGTCAATGCGTATTTTGTTGATAAACTGTCTTGGGGTAACGCCGAATTCCGTTTTGAAAAGCCTGCGAAAATAGCATTCGCTTATGTGCGCTGTTCTTGCCAATTCTGCTACGGAAAGGGAGGCGTCTCCGAAGTCGCTGTAAAGGCGCTCTATGGCGGGAGTCAAAATAGCATTCCCTTTTCTGTTTTGTTGATCGGATAAGAGGGAAACTATTTCATAAAAAACGCTTAAACCCTTTGCTTTCTTGTCTTGTTGAAAATAAAACGTTTGCAGTTTTTTATGCAATGAGTAAAAAACAGCCGCCGGTTCCGTCAGATCTATTTGTATAAACGAGTCCGATAACGTTACGGGGGAGTGAAAATTGATAATCGGAAAATCTCCCGGTTCGTTGCAAATTAAAAGATACGATGTATTTTTAGGGTGAAATATAGCGTGCGTTTGGTCAGAAATATATTGTTGCCCTTTGTGTATATAAGTTATTTTTCCGCTTTTACAAAAAGAAATTCCATAATACTGCCGATTAATGATCTGCTGCTTTCTTTTTTTAGGTTGAACGATAGTGATTGCCTCACATATTTCTGAAGCGACAATGTCATCGAGCGTCATAGCGATAATATCCTACAAAATTACTTTTACGAAAATAGTTTACTATTTTTTGCAAAGTTAATCAATAACCGAGGGAAAAGTGTATCGAAAATGATAAAAATTGGCGCGTTTTCTGTATTGTAAAGGCCTGAAAACGGTGATACAATAAAGCAGAGCTGAAGAAGGTGAAACAATGTTTGAACAAGATTTTGCAGGAAAAACGTTGCTGTCGACGGGAGCCGCTTCGGGCATGGGGCTGTTGATCTGCAAAGAATTCCTTAAATACGGAGGCAATGTCGTGTTGGCGGACATTGATGAAAAGGCTCTGCGCGAACACGAAAAACGATTGAACAAACAATATCCCGGCAAAGTGCTCGCCGTTGCATGCGATGTCAGAGATTATGTACAGGTATGCCGTGTTCGAGACGAGGGGGTAAAGGCATTTGGTTCTATCGACGTATTGGTGAATTTTGCAGGCGGCGCGGAAACGCGGATCTGCGGTGTATCGGGAGATTTTTGCGATATTCCGATTGAGGCGTACAACTGGGGGATAGATGTAAATTTACGCGCCCAACTGTATTTCGATCATGCCGTATTTGCGCAAATGCGGAAGCAAAACAGCGGAGTGATCGTCAATATCGGTTCTATTACCGGCGAAGAAGGGTGCGCGCAAGCGGTCGCCTATTCCGCATCGAAGAGCGGCGCTATGCACGGATTGACAAAATCGATCGCCCTGGCGGGGGCAAAATATGGTATACGCTGTGTAGGGGTCGCTCCGGGGCCGGTCCTGACGCGTCCCGGAATGGCAGGAATGAAAACGTTGATCGGCAAAGCTGCAGAGCCGCTCGAAATCGTAAATATGGTGTTGTTTCTCGCTTCTTCTTATGCGGCTTCCGTTACGGGGACTTTTGTATTGGTAGACGGCGGCCGAAACGTGATGCGAGATAAAGAACACGGCGACTACGGAAAATATGGTAATTAAATTTAATGCAAGGGAAAATATGAAAAAAACAAGTTTTGTTGAACGAGATAAACCTTTGTTGTGTGCAATGGTTCAGGAGAATACTAAGACAGAAGCTATCTGTATGATCTGCAACGCAATATCGGAAGGGGCGGAGGCAATCGGAATACAGCTGGAATGTTTGGAACGGCAATATCTTACGGAAGAAGATTTTAAAGAAATTTTTTCTTATTGCAAGGGGCTGCCGATTTATGCAACTGCTTACCGCAAAGATGATTTGACAGATGAAAAATGTGCGCAGATTTTGATGTCGGCCGCGCGCTGCGGCGCAACTTTATGCGATGTGATGGGCGATATGTTTCACCCGGAGCCGCACGAGTTAACGTTTGATGAAACCGCGATAGGCAAACAAAAAGAACTGATCGCCGCATTGCATGCGGCGGGCTGCGAGGTGCTGATGTCTTCTCATTTGCATGCGTTTTTTCCGGAACAGGAGGTTGTGCGTTTCGCCCGTGCGCAGGAAGAGCGCGGCGCGGATATCGTCAAAATCGTAAACGTTTCGGAAACGGAGGAAACTGCTTTGGAAAATATTTGCACATGCATGAATTTAAAGCATTTGATCAGCAAACCCTATTTGTATCTCGCCAATGGAAAATTTTGCAATCTTTTACGGCAAATCGGCGGGAAACTCGGGTGCTGTATGTATCTTTGTGTGGAGCGGTATACGAAAAATTCTTCGAAAGAGCAGCCGTTGCTTCGTTCGATGCGAATGATACGCGATTTAATGGTCGGTTGAGGAAAGTACATGAAAGCGATTCTTACAGGCAAAAACAGAGAACTGCTTTGGGAGGACGTACCCGATCCCGCGGTCGGGCCGGAAGACGTTTTGATCAAGGTAGAGGCGGCGGCGCTTAACCGCGCCGACCTTATGCAGCGGGCGGGAGATTATCCGCCTCCGCCCGGTTGCCCGGAATGGCTGGGGTTGGAAATTGCCGGTACCGTAATAAAACTTGGGGCAATTGCGGAAAAAAAATCTCGTTGGAGAGCAGGGGATAAAGTTTGTGCGCTGCTCGGCGGGGGCGGCTATGCACAATATGTCAGCGCACATTATGCGATGCTTATGCCGGTTCCGAAAGCGTGCAGTATGGCTGAAGCGGCGGCGATTCCGGAAGCTTTTGCAACGGCATATCTGAATTTGTTTTTGGAAGGAAAGGCAAAAAGAGGAGAAACGCTGTTGATGTTTGGCGGAGACAGCGGTTTGGCAAGCGTTGTGATCCCGATGGCAAAGGCATTCGGGCTTCGCGTCATCACCACTGTGAGGCAGAAAGAACGCAAGATGCAGATTGCACATCTGTGTGCAGACAGGATCATCGATCTTTCGGCGGAAGATGTTGCGGAAGTGCTTCGAGAGGAAGCGCAAAGCGGCAGCCCCGTCAATATCGCCATCGATTGTGTGGGAGGCGCCGCAATGGGGAAAAGTCTGTATCATTTGGCATACGGCGCGCGTTGGATCATGATTGCCGCTCTTGCGGGAAATATGACGGAGATAGATTTGAAAAACATTTATGTGCGCAATATTCGCATCATAGGCAGTACGCTCCGTTCTCGTACGCCGCGGGTAAAGGCGCAAATTTTATCTCAATTGGTGCAAAAAGTATTTCCTAAAATCGAAAACGGCCAAATCAAGCCGACGATTTATAAAACGCTTCCCATAACGGAGGCTGAACAGGCGCATGCCATTTTGGAGCGGTGCGAAAATGTCGGAAAAGTTGTGCTCCTTGTGGAGTAGAACGATACGGCTGAAACAAAAGGAGGTGTAATAACGAATAGCAGAAGAGAGGTTCGATAAAATTCAAAAAAATTTAAATGGAGGAAGAATGATGAAAAAAAAGAATCTATGGATTTTTGTCTTGGCGACAATGCTGTGTTTCTCATTTGCGCTTTTTATGGTCGGGTGTACGGACGACACGCTTCCGCCGCTCGAATCATTGACGATCACCAATGAAGATGCCCTGACGGAAGAATGGTATGTCGGAGACGAAGACCGCACCGTCGAAGTCGCTTATTCTCCCGATTCCTATACGCAGGAGAATACGGAAGCCGTTGTGACTTCAAATAATACTTCGGCAGTTTCGGTGAATGGTATGACGCTGCATACGGTTGCGCCGGGTACTGCCACAGCGCACGATATACGGCCTCCTCTATCCGTTCGTCGCCGGAACACTCATAGTATGTGACAAGTACTTTCAAAATCAGAAAAAGCGCCCACATATCGTATGATTTCCGCTCCTCCTGCGTACAAGGACAAATCCAACCGTCTTCATCCTGTCCTTTCAAAATTCTGCCAATGTAGCGTTCTGCGCGCGAGATCATGTCCTCGTCCTTGAGTAAATAAGCGAGCGGAATAAAGCCGTCCAGCCAGTACGGAACACGTTCCCAACCTTCACGCATTCCGCCAATCCATTTGCTCTCTTTAATATCCGGCCAAATTTTATCTAAATTGCCTGACAACCCCTCGGCCTGAATTTTCAGCTGCCTTTTCAGCCACCCGCGCGGCTCAATCTCTCTTGCAGTCAATCGATCCATACTTACTATTCATCCATTTTTGTCATCTTTCTGATGCAACTATATTTTTAATATTTGATAACTAAAAATTCAAAAAAAATTCTTCATAATTCTTTCGTTAAGCGGATAATGACGCGCACCAAAATATGTGCATTTATAAGCTGATACGACACTCGCATAGCAGCAACTCTGTTCTACAGTTTTACCCTGTAAATAAGCTACTAAAAATGCGCCATGAAAGGTATCGCCTGCACCGTTCGTATCCACCGCTTTGACCTTTACCGCATTGTAATGTTTCGGGCATTCTTCCCAATAAAATCCACCGTTTTTCCCATCCGTAACGACAAGCACTTCCGGCGAATACCTGTTCTGCAACGTCTGCATTGCTCCTGCAATATCTTTTTTACCCGTGATCCCCTGCGCAAATTCCGCAGAGGGGATCAAAATATCGATATACGGTAACAGGTTTTCGATCCCTTCATATAACCCGCCGGCGTCAAGACTGACTTTTATGCCGTGCGCCTGCGCGTACTTCGCCGCCGCAAGAGCGCATTGAAGGCTGTTGCCGTCCAAATGCAGCACATCTGCGCCGTCAAGTCGGGTAAAATCGAGCAGCAGCGGATCGTCGGGCACGTCGCCGCGGTCAAAAACACAGGTGCGCGTATTGCCGCTCTCAGAAAGCAGAATATAAGAGGTGAACGAGCGGCTGCCCGCGCGGACGATATCGTCTATGCCTACACCGCAATCGGCAAAATCCTTTAAAAGATAATCTCCTGCCGCATCTTTTGCGAGTACGCCGATGTATTCCGCCCGCACGCCCAGCTTGCTCATAACGACAAGCGCGTTGGAAACGGGCCCGCCGCCTGAAACAAAAACATTTTCCGCCCGCTGTTTTGTATCTTCTTTCGGATAGTTTTCACAGCTGATGAGCGTATCATAAACACAGGCACCGAGCCCTACTACTTTCTTCATAAAATACCGCCCGAGCCTAAAACATCAATTTTTTCAAGTGCAAACTTCTCCACAGCCCTTATCGGTTCTTCCATGAACAGATCTATACCCACAATGCTTTTATCCTGTAAACGGCAAGCATCCAGAAACGCACAACAAAGATCGGTACTGAAATTCATCTTGCGAATACCTGCGGCGACCGCACTCCTGATCTGATCGTCCGGCACACCGCTCCCGCCATGCAGGACAAGCGGAATAGCCGTCGCCTTTTTGATGCGTGCGATGCGGTCAATATCCAGCACGGGTGATTTTTTGTACTTCCCGTGCGCCGTACCGACCATCACGGCGAGCGCAGCGACTCCTGTCTCAGAAACGAATCTTGCCGCCTCTTTGGGACGCGTATATTCGTGTGTAACGCTCTCATCGCCGTCTGCGGCTTTTCCGATATGCCCCAATTCTCCTTCCACAGCAACCCCCACGTGATCGCACAGCCGAACGATGCCCCTCGTTGCGTCTATGTTCTCCTCCAATGGTAGAGTAGAAGCGTCGATCATGATCCCCGTCATGCCATAGCGCAATGAACGGACGACTTCCTTTTCGCCCGCACCGTGATCCAAGTGAAAACAGACAGGTAAATTTGATCTATTCGCAAACCCGCAAATCAACTCGGAAAATCCTTCCGCCGCTCCGTTCGTGACCAAACGGGAATAAATCTGTAAAATAACCGGCGAACGCATCTTTTCCGCCGCGCGCATTACCCCTTTCACCGTTTCAAAATTGTAAACGTTGAATGCAGGAATACAGACGCTTTTCTTTTCCGCAATGTCAAGTATTTCCCGCAATCCGACTAACATATTTAACCCTCCAAAGCGTCAAATTCCACTTCGTCAATGTATTTAGCAAATTCTTTCAAATATTCTGTATAATCGCCCGGCACTTCACTCATATGGTGGATATACGGACCCTCGATAAGTTTGCGCTCAAGTTTGTGTAAATCCTTGAATTGTGCCCATAGATAGGTTCCGAACGTTTTCGGTCCTTCGCAGGTATGGAATGAACCGCCGAGCAGGTAGTATTTCCCCCTCTCCGCCTGAAAACGCGCAATAGTGTACTGCCCGTCTTTCAAACGAAACGAAGGTTTCGTATTATAAAGGTACGGCTTTTCGCCCTCTGCCTTATATTTCATAGGGAAAGGTCCGCAGTGCCACAAAAGTTCGGCGTTCTCATTTTCAGGGTGGCGGCAGGTAAACTCTCCCTGTATCGGCTTTTCTTTACCTCGCGCCGCCGACAAAAGCAGAACGTTCGTAATCGTCATATGGATATCCCATTCGCAAGTAACGTAAATGTCTTTGTCCGCCAAAAGGCACATAGCGAGGCAGGGATTCGCACCCCAACCGAGCGTAATACCCGTCCAACATTCGCCGCTGATAATGTTGCAATCGTTCGTTTTTGCGAGTTCCTCATAATAGTACACGATTACAAGCATTTTTTTGAGATACTCGTCGTCCAAATTACCGCAGTCGAAAGTCTTTTTGAGACGGACGAGATCCTTTTCAAGTTCCGCCTGTTTCTCCGCATACAACCGTGTAAGATCCTGCACCGCCTCGGCAAGGTTAAATGCTGTAATGTCAATGCCGAATTTTTCGCACAATTCCAATTCATTGTACATGATAGACTTAAAGGGTTTGATGCGCGTCCCGACCGAAAGAATGTGCAGGTTCCGGAAATTATTCACCATACACGCCACACCCAAGAAACGCCGCATCCCCTCGTCAAAAACTTTTTCCTCAACATCACTGTTGTCGATGTAAGAAAATTTGACGTTGTTACGTTTCAACTGTTTACTCATCGCAAACAAACCGCACTGCGTATCGGTATAGCGAATATTATTTGAAAAATTTTTGTCTCGCGGTCCCCACAACAGCGTAGGAACATGCAGGTGTTTAGCAACGAGTCCTGCGCAGTTTTCGTTGCCAAAATTGCAGTTGATGATAAACAGCGCGTTGATCTCCTGCTTTTTGAAGTAGTCTGCTACCGCTGCACAATCGGAATCGAGGCAAAGCACGCCCTCCTCGTTGAGCCAGTCGATATCGACGAATTCCGTCTGCTCGTCACCATAATGCTCTTTTATATACGGAACGATCTTCCGCTTGTTTTCCACCGCATAATCAGACTGAAATATCCCGATGCGTTTGGGCGGTTCCTTGATCCAGCGGCGGATCGGCAGCAAGCCTATTTTTAGTTTATAACTCAACATTGTCTATATACTCCAAAATGCCGAAATCGGCGAAGTCAAAGATTCTGGCATATCTATCCTGATTGACTGCAATGATCGTGCCCGCGCGCTCCACCGCGCACAAATGTTGCACAGCGCCTGAAATGCCGAACGCCACATAGACCTTCGGCGCAACCGCCTGCCCCGTAAGTCCCACCTGACACGCATACGGCAGCAGCCCGTCGTCCACGACCGCCCTCGAACAGCAAAGGCGCGCGTTTCGTTTTGCCGCTGCGTTTTTGATTTTTTCGAGCGCGTTCTCTGCGCCGCGTCCGACAGAAAACACGATGTTGTCTGCGCCGCCCGCCGTGCGGACCGTCGCCATCGTTACCTGCGCACGGCACTCTATCTTTGCCGTGATATTGCCTCCTGCCGCAGGCCGGGTCATCAGCAGCCGTTCCCCGTCCGTTTCCAGCCCCGTGCAGTCCGCGCACAGCCCCGCATCCAAAAAACCAGCGACTTGCGGGGCGAGTACGCGCATCAGTGGTTCGTCCGACCAAAGCACGATTTTTGCGCCGAGCTCTTTTATTTCCCGAGCAATTCCCTCTGCGCTCTTTCCTGCTGCGGGAATTTCCTCCGCGCATTCCGCGATGCGTTCGGTTTCCATTCGGACGTTTCCGATATAAAATACCTTTTTAAGTTTCGGCCCACTGTACGCCGCAGGCGTTTTCCGCTCTTTTTGCAAAGATTCCGCGATCACCTTATCCAGTTCGGAAGGAAGGATGAACGTGCACTTTCTTCTGCCAGACACATTTTCGAAACTTTGGATCACGCGTGTAGGCGAGCCCTTTTGCCCGCATTCTCCGGCGGTAAGCTGCAGTACGTCGTTCCCTATGATTTCAACGGGTGAGCATTTTGAGCGGATGGACGGAAACCGCAATGTTGCCATGCGCTCGAACGTTACGACCTGCCCGCCCGTCAATTGCGATTTGTTTCCGTTGCGCAGGCAGACCGTATTTCCCGCGATCTTCATCACGGACGGCACGATTTCAAACCCCAGCAGCACGGAAAGGCAGGGCGGCACCTGTGCCGTGTCCCCGTCCACGCTCTGCCGACCGCAAAACACGAAGTCGGGCTTTTCCTTCTTTATGAACGCCGCGAGCGTCTTTGCCGTCGCCAGCGTATCCGCGCCCGCATAGGCGGGATCGGTCAAAAGCACGGCGCGTACGCCCAGGCGGGTGAGCTGCGAAAGCTTTTCCGCCGTACCCGGCGGCGCCATGGTTACGGCGGTGATGTGTTCGCACCCGCTTGCGAGCGCGCATTCGAGTGCAGCACCGTCGAACGGGTTCAGGTCCCCGCCGCAATACTTGACGGCGACGATGATCTTTTTATCCTTCATAGGAAAGGCTCCCGAAAAACTCGGCTGTCTTTTTATAGCGGGGATATAACTTTTCATAGACGGCGGCATTTTTTGCTTCCGGCACTACAATGCCCGTACGTTTGCAGCACTTTTCTGCTGCCGCCTGTAACGAAGAGAAAAAACCCGCTGCTACCCCCGCGCACATTGCCGCACCGAAAGACGAATCGCTGTTCTCTACCGTGACCAACCTCAAGTTGAGCGCGTTCGCCGTGATCTGCCGCCACAGCGCACTCTTTGCCCCGCCTCCGAGGATAACGCCGCTATCCGATATCGGGTATCCTTTCTCTTTCAGATAGCGCAGGCAATCTTTCAGCGAGAGCGCTACGCCCTCCATGACCGCGCGGGCAAAGTGCGCCTTGGTATGCGCGGCGGAAACGCCCGTAAATCCTCCACGCAGAGCAGGATCGCCGTACGGCGTTAGTTCCCCGTTCAAATACGGGTGAAACAGCAGCCCGTCGCTGCCGGCGGGGATTTTGCCTGCCATTTCGTCAAACGCCGCATAGTCCCCGCCGAACGTATCGCGGAACCAGCGCAGTGATGCTGCGCTGGACTTTGTCGCCGTTCCCGGATAATACAGCCCCTCCGCCACATGCGAATAGCTGACGAGCTGCTCGTCCGCGATGAGCTTATCCGTCACCAAGCAGATGCGCCCCGCCGTGGCGAGCTTGACCGTCATATCCCCTCTTTTCACCGCGCCTGCGGCAAACACTTCCATCGCCGTATCCGTCGCGCCGCAGATTACGGGTGTGCCCGCGGCAAGCCCACTGGCCTTTGCTGCATTCGGCAATATTTTCCCCGCCTCGTCCAACGGCCGCACGAGGCGCGGCAGATTTTCATTTATCAGCCCCAGCATTGCAAGATAGGGCGCCGACCAACATGCCGCGTCAAAGTCGTAAAGCATGCTCCCCTGCGCTTCGATACAGTCGGTCACAAAATCGCCCGTAAAGCAGTGCCGCACATAATCTTTAGCAAAAAGAACACGCTTTGTCTTGGTCCAGATCTCCGGCTCGTTCTCCTTCACCCACAAAAGCTGCGGGAGCGTCCAGATCGTATCGGGGTAGTGCTTGAACCGTCGGAATATATCTGCTCCGTATTCTCTTTGCAGCCGTTCCGCCTGTTTGCGGCTGCGCGTGTCCGTCCAATAGATCGCCCTCCGCAAAACGCGGAACTCTTCGTCCAAAAGCACAGCAGTGTGCGTCGCCGCGTCGAAACAGACACAGGACACCTCTTCCCCGCACACGTTTGCGCTTGCAAGAACGCTGCGGATGTTGCGGCATGCCGCACTGTACCAATCGCGCGGATCCTGCTCCGCCATGCCGCCGTCGCCGTATGCCGTGGGATACTCCGTCGTCGCCGTCGCCATGGCTTTCCCTTCGGCGGAAAGTAGTGTCGCTTTACTCGCTCCGCCACCGAAATCTATGCCCAGTACATACCTCATATCATTTGTCGTTCTTCGCCGTATAACTCTCGTTGATCCACGTGTGTTCTTCCTGTGTCGTGCTGAAAAGCCCCCGATTGTTCCCCGCCATGATCCACAGGCAGTAGCATCGATATCCGGGCGCGACCGCGCAGGGATGATACCCCTTCGGGATCTCTACAAAATCGCCCGTACGGATCTGGTATGCCTCATTGATGTCACCCTCTTTGGAATACACCATCTGCACGCCAAAACCCTGCGGCTTATCGAACTCAAAATAGTAAACCTCATCCAGTGCGCCTTCAGCAGGCATATCGTCGACATCGTGTTTATGCGGCGGGAAACTCGCCCAGTTCCCATCTTTCACCCAGAATTCACCGATGTACAGCCGCTGTGCCTCGCGCCCTTCGTCCAAATTGAATGCGGCGAACCGTTCGAACGGGCCTTCCCCGAGCGTCTTGGTGCGCACCTCTTCGGCATCAATGCGGTATGGTTGGATCGTCTTTTCCGCCGGCGCCTTTGCTACACAGATCCGCACGTCACCGCCGACCGCCGTGACGGTAAACGGAGTATCTTTCCCGATATATACGCCCTCCGCTACGCCGTCAAACGGAGTCTTCCGCTTCCCGACTCTTTCAAAACAGAACCCGCTGCCTTTCACCGTACACGTACCGCTCAATACCATGAGCGCGAATTCTTTGCCCGCTTCCGATATAGAACAGCTCTTGCCTTCGGCAAGTTTGAGCATATCGATCTCTTCATACGTCAGAACACTGTTCCTCGCCGTGATGATACGCTCGTACCCGTATTTTTCGGTATAACTCTTTTTCAGATCCATTTCTTTTCCCTCACTTCACATTTTCAAGAACCATCTCTTCCGCAGAGAGTACGCGAACTGCTTTGTCGCCGAGCGCGAGGAGCTGTTCATACTCCGCAGGGCTCTCTGTCACCACCGTCTCCGCGCCGATATTTTTCGCATTCTCCAACCTGCGCCGCGACACTTCGCGCATCGCCGCGGGCATGTATTCGTTCATGATGAGATTGCCCGCCAAAAAGGTATCCTTCCCACAGCAGAGCATATCCCTGTTTTCGCCGCATTGCGCGACAAGTTTGCGCATGCTCTCCGCATTTTCCAACTCCCGCGCACTATGAAAACTGTCCTGCACGGTATATGCGCGTTTTGAACGGCACACCTCCAATTTCTTCTCCCCGATCAGCTCGAGAAGATAATTTGAAAAACCAACCATCTCCGCCGTGACCGCGATCCCCCATTCCTTGTACTGCCGCTTGATGAAAGAGAGATCTGCCGGATCGTATACGATCACATTTTTATAGCGGTTGAGCTGCGCCGCGCACTCCTTCGCCGCCGATTGCGTTTCCGCCGTGTTGCCCGTCAGAAACCACATGGCATACCCGCTCTCCGGCTCCTCTTTCAGGCAATTGTATCGTATACCCGCCTTGTCCAAAACGGCTGCCGCATTTTTGCAGGAAGCGGGGCTTTTATACCGCGCGTCCTGCCCAAGGTACAGCAATACCTCCGCACCGATTTCGCGCTCAGGGAACCCTTTTGAAAGTACCGCGCCGTATACGTTGCCCGTCTTCTCCTTTGCCTCGAGCATCTTTTCTATGTATGCGGGAATGACACCCGCTAACACCGCATCCGTCTTCGCCTCCTGTATGAACATGACGGGATCCCAACCCGTGACGCACTCCTTGACGCACGCGCCGCAGAGAGAGCATTCGTAAATGTTGTCTATTATTTCCTCCGTTTTCTCCGCATCGCGTACCACAAGCGAAAGCCCAAGCGCTCTTGCCCGCGCCGTGTTGCGCTCCTGCCCCGTGGCGTTCCCGATCGGGCAGATATGCCTGCACATCCAGCAGAACCTACACGCATCGATATGCGTGCGCGCCTTTTTTGAAATATTCATCCTTCCGCCCCTCCTTACAGCCCCAATTTATACGGGTTCATGATGCCGTTCGGATCGAGGCTCTTTTTTAACCCTTCGAAAACCTGCATCGCGGGGCCGTATTGTTCTTTCATCAATCTGCCGAGTTTGATCCCCACGCCGTGGTGATCGTTGACTACCCCGCCGTTTTCGATCGCCGTTCGTACCCCCAGCGTCCACACCGCGTTGTGCAGACGCATCGCTTCCTCGGGATCTTGCGGCACGTCTTTCCCTTCGATAATAAACCGGTCGTAGATCATGCACCCCCATTCATACCAATGCGAAAAATGCGCGATGAATTTCGCCTGCGGAAAATTGCTTTCCACCGCCTTTTTCATTGACCAATAAATCTTTTCGATCTTATCGTACGGCGCGATCGTGTCCATCGTGCCGAACATCTGCGGCAAGTCCATCATGTTTCCGGGATAGAAAAAGGTGATCTTTTCTTTCCACCACTTTTCTCCGTACCCGCTGCCCAGATCTTCCGCTCCGTACTTTTTGAATGTGTCGAGCAGGATGCACTCTTCGACATCTACCAGCTCTTTCACACCCTCGTACGCCACGTTCATGAACGCGCCGGGTTTCTCTACCCCCACGATCTTTTTGATGAGGCTTGCTGTCTCCGCATCGTCGTATAGGCGCATGACAGACGGTTTGAATTTTTGCAGAATCTCTCGCCCGGCCATAAACGCGCCGTGCATATCCTTGAACAGAAATCCGCGGAACCTGCGCGTTTCCGGCTGTTCATATATGCGCATCTGCGCCTTCGTGATGATACCGTACGTCCCTTCGCTGCCGATGAAAATTTGGTTGAGATCCGGCCCCGCCGCATGCTTGGGCGCGGGAGAAGTTTGGATGATATCTCCGTTCGGCAATACTACTTCCATTTGCAGGACCATATCGTCGATCTTCCCGTATTTCGTGGACACTACCCCGATTCCGCGATGTGCCAAGAACCCTCCCACCGTGGAACAGGTCAGCGACGAGGGATAGTGCATCGTCGCATATCCGCGCTCGTTCGCCGCCCATTCGAGATGTTTATAGATCGTGCCCGCGCCGCACTCTATGTACATTCCCTCTTCGTTGATCTCATAGATCTTGTCCATCCGTTTCGTGTCAAGCAAAATACCGCCGCAAACCGGGATCGCCCCGCCCTGCGTGCCTCCACCTCCGCCCCATGTCGTGATGGGTATCTTATAATAATTTGCGATCTTGACTACTTTACTCGTCTCCTGCGCATCTTTCGGGGAAACGATAAAATCTGCCTCCGGCATTCGCCGCCCCCTGTCCGCCCACATACGCGAAAGCCAAAAATAGTCTACGCTGTGCGTCAGTCTGTCGATCTCACGGACTGAACAGTTCTCACGTCCTACCGCGTCTTCCAGTTCCGTCAGTATTTGTATCTTTATAAATCTTTCCATTTCGGTCTTCATATCATTTTACCTGCATTTTTCCGCTCTGACGAAGCAAAGGCGCAAAAGCCCCTCCCTGCACAGCTCGATTATAAAACTCTACAATGTCGCCACGGTCCGCATAGTA
Organism: uncultured Clostridia bacterium; assembly: GCA_904374385.1. Taxonomy (GTDB): domain Bacteria; phylum Bacillota; class Clostridia; order Christensenellales; family Borkfalkiaceae; genus Borkfalkia. The sequence goes on from CAJFGA010000040.1 coordinate 16,719, forward strand.
CCAATCTCCGAACGGCAGCCTCGAAGGCGTTTCGGCAAGATATCGCAAGACGGGCTTATATAATACTTCCGTCTTTTCCTGTTCGTCGGTTAAGGTTGCCACCCACAGGATCCAGTCTGACTTCGTATAACTTGCACGATTATCCAAAGGAGTGCCAAAATATTCTTGCTTTTCAATATAATAGTTCGTTTCACGTTCGCATATTTCCTGATCTATCAAATGAAACCCGAACAACTTGTCAAACAATATATTATATTTTAGTGAATATGTATCCTCCTTCTCATATGCAAGCGGCCAAATATCTTT
>CAJFGA010000041.1 GCA_904374385.1 uncultured Clostridia bacterium
TTATAAATTCTTTTACACAAACCCCTCATCAGTCACCTTCGGTGACAGCTTCCCCCCAAGGGGAAGCCTTTATTTTTGCGCATCGGCATAAGCCTATACCGAACCCCCAGACTATTTGGGGGAGCTTTTAACAAAAAACCGGCGCCCGTCAAAAAACAGGCGCCGATGATCAAATATTTTCTTCACATGGAAATCATTTGCAACGTCTCATAAAGCTCATAATTAAACTTTTTCTTCATGCTGACCGCCTCGATGATGTCGAGGTCGATGATCTCGTTTTTATGAATGCCGACGACGCGGTTGCCGATGCCATCCTTCAAAAGGCGCACCGCCTTATTGCCGAATTGTGCGGCGAGCATCCTGTCCGCCATGGAAGGCGAGCCGCCGCGCTGCACATGGCCGATGGTCGTGCCGCGCACCGAATAAGTCGTCATGGACTGGAGCCTCTTAGAAAATTCCTCGCTAGTAGACACCCCTTCCGCCAAAATGATGATATTGGAATGCTTGCCGTTCGCGCGGCTGCGGTTGATGCGCAGGACGATGTCCTCCATATCGTAAGAGATCTCAGGCACGACAATGATCTCCGCGCCGCTCGCAATGCCCGAATAGAGGGCGATATCGCCGCAGCGGCGCCCCATCACTTCTACGACACTGATGCGCTCGTGCGAGGTCATCGTATCCCTCAGCTTATTGATGATATCCAAACATGTATTGACCGCCGTATCGAACCCGAGGGTATAATCGGTATATTCGAGGTCATTGTCGATCGTTCCGGGGATACCGATGGTGGGGATTCCGTACTCTTCGCTCAGGCATTTTGCCCCCTTGAACGACCCGTCGCCGCCGATAACGACCAACCCCTCTATACCGCGGTTGTTCAGCGTTTTGACCGCCTGCTTCTGCCCCTCTACCGTATACATTTCCACGCAGCGTGCCGTGCGCAGCATGGTGCCGCCGCGCTGCACGATATCGGACACGCTCCGCATGCCCATCTCTTCCATATCGTCATTGATCAGTCCGGCATACCCTTGGTGAATGCCGAAAACTTCCATACCGAAATATTTTGCCGTTCTGACAACCGCCCTGATACAGGCGTTCATACCGGGCGCGTCGCCGCCGCTCGTCAAAACACCGATCCTCTTCATAACATAATCCTCCGAACGGGGCGGAACCGCCCCTGTAAAATTTTATCAGACTGCCTGCTCATTATAGCAGATTCCCGCAAAAAATCAAAGTATTTTTGCAATCTGCCGCAAAATTATAGCGAAACGTTCATTTTTAGCAAAAGAGCGAAATTTTATACCATTACAATATCCTTCTCGCCGAGATACAGATACAATTCTTCGCGTAGCCCCCTGCAATCGTTGATTCCCGTCATCTTATAAAGGCCGCCGCCGCGCTTGATCTTGATCGTCGTGCGCCCTTCTCCGTAATGCGAAAAGAGCGCGATAAAATCGTCAAATTCCTCGTCCGAAAGCGCACTTGCATTCAACCAAAGGGCATGCTCGGCAGGCTTTGCGCGCCGCGGCGCGGCATTTTCCCCGTCCGCTGCGGGCGCCGATGCCGCCGCTGAGCCGTCATATTCCTTCATCGTATCGAGGATGATGACGGGCGCCTTTTCGCTGTCCAATTGCATTTTACCCGTCAAATACACGATCTTATCGGGCGCGACGACATGCTTGATGCGGTCATACACCGTAGGAAAGGCGACGCATTCGATACTGCCGTACAGATCCTCCACAGAGATGAACGCCATAGGCGCTCCGGAACGGGTCATGATCTTTTTGAACGTACCGATGATGCCCCCCATCGTGACGGAAGCGCCGTCCGTAAGTTCCGGATAAGTCCGATGCCCCTCTTCATCTTCTTCAAAGTTCTGCAATTTCTGGCAGGAAAAAGAGCAGTCTTCAAACGCGTGCATGTACCCTTCAAAGGGATGGCCGCTGACATACACGCCGAGCACCGCCTTCTCCTTTGCGAGTTTGTCATTGTTTTCCAGTTCGGGAATGTTGGGATAGCTTATATCCGTCACATCCTCTTCGATGATATCCCCGAACAAACTCATCTGCATGCTCTCTTTCTGCTTGTTGATCTTGTTCGCCCGATCGAGGACACTCTCGTAAACGGCGAGCAACTGCGAACGGCGCACGCCGAACCCGTCAAAAGCCCCCGCGCAAATCAATCCCTCCAACATACGCTTATTGAGCAAGTGCGCGCAGCGGAACACAAAATCGGGGAAATTTTTAAATTCTCCGTGCTCGCTGCGCTCTTCGATGATCTTTTCGGTCGCGCCGACGCCCACCCCCTTGAGGGCGCTCAAGCCGAAGCGGACCGCATCCCCCTGCACGGAAAAATACGCCTTGCTCCTGTTGACGTCGGGCGGAAGCACGGGGATATTCTTTTCCTTCAGATAGACGGTATACTTCGTGATTTCTTCGATCTTATCGATGCGGTTATTTAAGATCGCCGCCATGAATTCTTTGGGATAGAAACGCTTGAGATACGCCGTACGGTATGCGAGCACCGCGTAACAAGTGGCGTGCGCCTTATTGAAGGCATAGCTGGCAAAACTTTCCATATCGCCGAATATCTTTTCCGCCACTTCTTTCGGAACGCCGCGGCTGACTGCCCCTTCGATGTTGCCGCCCTGCTCGATGTTGCCGGAAATAAATTTTTCTTTCTGCGCCATCAATTCCGCCTTGTTCTTTTTACCCATCGCGCGGCGGACGAGGTCTGCCTGCCCGAGCGAAAAGCCGGCCAAATCTTGGAAGATCTGCATGACCTGCTCCTGATAGATGATGACGCCGTAAGTGACCTTCAAAATATGCTCCAAAAGGGGCGTATCATACTTTACCTTGGAAGGATTCAATTTATTGGCGATATAGGTGGGAATGTATGCCATCGGACCGGGACGATAGAGCGCCACACCTGCGATAATGTCTTCCAAACAGTCGGGCTTGAGTTCTTTCATGAACTTTTTCATACCCCCTTGTTCAAGTTGGAACACCGCGTCCGTATCCCCTTCGGAAATGAGCGCATACGCCTCCGCATTGTTATAGCCGAGCTTATCGAAGTCGATCTCCACCCCCGTATCTTCGAGGATATAATCGCACGCCTTCTTGATATCCGTGAGGGTGGTCAGCGCAAGAAAGTCCATCTTCAGCATGCCGATGGATTCCACTTCCTTCATATCGAATTGGGTGGTGATATCTTCGCCGTTGCGCGAGAGCGGCACCGCCTCTGCAATGGGTTTTCGGCAGATGACCACGCCCGCCGCATGCATCGAGGTGTTCCGCGGCATGCCCTCTAAACGGAGGGACATATCGATGACCCTATGCAGCGTTTCGTCCGTTTCATACAGTTCGATAAATTCGTTATTGCGCTTTTTTTCCTGTTCTTCTATGCTCTTGCGGATATCCTCTTTCTTTTCTTCGGGAAGGGCGGGATCTTCCAATTTCTTCAAAAGCCCTGGGATCTTTCTCCCCAACAGTTCAGAAATGGTCGATTTTCCGTCCATGATCTTGGTCACGCGATCTGTTTCGGAATATGGCACGCGCAGTACTCTGCCAACATCCTTAATCGCCGCTTTTGAAGCCAAAGTACCGAAGGTTACGATCTGCGCGACGTTTTCCGGGTGATATTTGTTGCGCACATACTCGATGACCTCCGGACGGCGTTCATTACAGAAGTCTACGTCAAAATCCGGCATGGTAACGCGATCCGGATTCAGAAACCGCTCAAAGAACAAGTCGTATTTGAGTGGATCGATGTCGGTAATGCCGATGGCATAGGCGACGATGCTGGCAGCCCCGCTGCCGCGTCCCGGTCCCACCGGAATGCCGCGCCCCTTCGCCCACTGGATGAAGTCCATGACGATGAGATAATATTCGGCAAACCCCATGCCGAGGATGATCCCCAATTCATAATCCGCCCTCTTTTTGACTTCCTCGGTAATTTCGCCGTAGCGCCTTTTCAGCCCCTCCCATGTCAGTTCGGTGAGATAATCTTTGGGATCGGATCCGTCCTCCGGGGCATATCCAGGGATGAGCGACTTGTCCTTGATCGGGTCGCCGTTCTCCTTTAGGTCGAAGCACGGCTCTTCCGCGCACTTGTTGGCTATGACGACGGTATTGGAAACTGCCTCCGGCACATAGGAAAAGAGCGCTTCCATCTCTTCGGGCGTCTTAAAATAAAACTCCTGTGAACCGAACTTCATGCGCTTGGGGTCGTCGATCGTGCGCTTCATCTGAATGCACATCAGCACATCCTGCATTTCCCAATCTTCCTTTCGGATATAGTGCACGTCGTTGGTAGCAACGGGCTGAATGTCCAACTCCCGCGCAAGCTGCAAAAGGAGCGGCAGGATACGCTTCTGCTCTTCCAGCCCGTGATCTTGGATCTCGATATAAAAATCGTCGCCGAACATCTCTTTCAGTTCGAGCGCCGTACGCTTCGCTCCCTCGTAATCCCCTTTCAAAAGAAGTTTGGGGATGCGTCCCGCAAGGCAGGCCGAAAGGCAAACCAGCCCTTCGCTGTGTTCTCTCAGCGTCTTATAATCGATCCTCGGCTTATAATAAAAGCCGTCCACATAGGCGATGGAATCGAGCTTGACGAGGTTTTTATACCCTTTCTTATTTTTAGCCAGCAGGATGAGATGCTCAAAGTCACTCGAACTGTCTTTGACGGTCAGATCTTGTGTCATGTACATTTCGCAGCCGATGATCGCCTGAATATTGTTTTTGCGGCACAGTTCGGCAAAGTATAAAGTCGCATACATGTTTCCGTGATCGGTGATCGCCAGCGCCTTGACGCCGTTTTTGGCGCAATGTTCGACGAGGTCGTCTACTTTGCACGCCCCGTCCAGCAAACTGTATTCGGTATGAAGATGTAAGTGTACGAATTCTGCCATGTTTTTCCTTCCGTAAAGGCGCGCCCATCGGGCGCGCCATCCCTCTCGATAAAATTCAATATCCGGGACGCCGCGCGCCCCGCCGTTCAGCTCAAATTCGCGATGAATTTAGCGACAGCCGCCGAAGCCGCCCGGCTGTCCGTCCCTTCCGCCGCCACGACGTACTCGTCGCCCGCCACAAATTTCATGGAAACGAGCCCGATGATGCTCTTCGCGTTGGCGCGCTTGTTTCCGTTAGAAATGGTGATCTCGCTCTTGTACTTGCACGCCTCGAATACGATGCTCTGCGCATCATACGCATTATAAGTTTCCTTTTTGTAGACGAATTTTGCCTTGTCCATTCCCTTTTATTCCTCCCCGTCCAATTCTTCCGCCAGTTTTACCAGTTTGCGCAGGCGGTGGTTCAAACAGCTTTTACTCACATGCAGCCGTTCCGCCAATTCCTTGAGCGACCCTTCCTTGTCGGCCAAGCGCGCCTTTGCCGCGGCAGACAGCAGCGGATCGAGCGCGGAAAGCCCTACAATTTCGTCGATGCGTTCGATCGCCCGGATCTGCTTGACCGACGCGACCACGCTCTTGTCATAATTGCGCTGCAAACAGTTTGCTACGCGATTGATGCGGTTCTTTTCGTCCTTTTTATCCGCGACCCTGTTCAGCTTCCGCAGCGCCCCTTCCGCACCGACCAAATGCAGAAAATCGGAAATACTTTCGCGGCTCTTGAGATAGACGACAAAGGCCCCCTTGCGCTCGACACAACGCGCCAAAACCTCGTGCAGCGCCAGCAGGCGGCAGCAATCGTCCGCCAAAAATTTGTTGGAAAAGACAATTTCGAGATGATATCCCGAGCGTGCCTCCTCCATCTGCGGCAGTGTACAGCTGCCGCTGCCGAGAAAGGCGCCCTTGATCCAGGCAACTTCGCAGCATGCATTTTCCACGATATATTGATCTACATCCAGGCGAAACCCGATTTCTCCCTCTTCCCGTTCGGCGATCCCCAATTCCCCTAAAATATAGAGGGACTTGTCCGACAGACAGGAAAAGACCAATCTGTCCCGCCCGCGGCGGATATCCGTGGACGCCTGTTCCACTTTGAGTTCCGCACCGTATAGCTGCTCGAGGATTTCGATAAAAAACGCCGCGACGTCCTCGCTCTCGGTCACGAATTCGAAACCGTATCGATCTCCGGCGCGGATCACACTGCCCGTCGTACGCAAAAAGGCCGAAAGCGCCGCCGTCTTGCAACAAGCGTTTTCCAATCCGTTTTTCATGATCTCGCGCTTGATCTCGCCCGTAAAATTGTTCATCTTATAAGCTCTTTTCCTTAAAGGCACGGAAGCGGAATTTCGGGTATCTTCCGTCTATATTGTCGATCCTCTCTCTCGGAACATCCACGCGGGAAAGGATATCGTCCACGATCTTGGTATCCCCCACCCGATCGGGGGAATGCGCATCCGAATCGATGATGAACCGAACGCCCGTGGCCACCACCTTTTCGAGCTGCTCGTCCGAAAGATGCACCTTTTTTGCGTTCAATTCGATATAAGTTCCGCAGTCGCGCGCCGCCTTGGCGACCTCTGCCACATCACAAAAGCAAAGAAAATTGAGGTGCGTTATCGCATCGATAGGATACCTTTCGATGCTGTTGATGTAGGCGCGCGTATTATAGCGGATCAGCCGCTTGCTGCCCTCCTTTTTGAGCATCGTATAGAACGCGTTGGCGAAGAACATATTCCAAAAATCTTTGAACCGCGTAAACTTGACAAAACGATGAATGCCCATCAAAAAAATGTCAAAATCTTTGTAATCGTTCGCGGTCATGTCCGTCCGCCCGTCCTCGTCGCACAGATTCGCCTCCATGCCGACGTATACTTTGACGCCCGTCTTTTCAGTCGCCTCTTTGCAGTCGGCAATCAGCTGCGGCACTTTTTTCCGCTTGATCCCGAACGCCATTTGCTCGAAGCCGTGATCGGTGATCGCGATCTCTTTCAATCCCAATTCTTTGGCGGCGACGGCATTGTCCATCACCGTGCCGGAACCATGGCTGTAGATCGTATGCGTGTGATAATCGCCCGTAAGCAGCATTCAATCATCTCCTATGTATTCTATCTCTTCCGTAAGGGCGATACCCGTCCTTTCCAAAACCGTCCCTTTTACGCGCCCGATCAGCGCACGCACGTCCTTTGCCGTTGCGTGCCCGCCGTTGATGATAAAGTTCGCATGTTCCGCAGAAACGAACGCATCGCCTTCCGCCGCTCCCTTCAGGCCCGCGCGGTCGATGATTTCGCCCGCCGACATCCCCTCCGGATTTTTAAAGACGCATCCCATGCTTTTCCCTTTCGGAAGCCGCGCCCGCTCCCGCAAAACTTCCCCGATCTCATCGTTCGCGCGCGCATAACAGCAATAATCCGCCTGTAAGCGCGCCGATAAAATCAACATATTTTTCCCCGTAAAGGCGGTGTTTTTATAGGCAAAGGCGCATTCCTTTCCTGACAGTTCCACGATCTCACCGTCGGCATCGGCCGCCGTTACGGAGAGCACCCTATCGCCGAAGTGTCCGCGCGCCGTACCGGCGTTCATATACACGGCGCCGCCCACGCTCGCCGGGATGCCCGCCATAAAGGTAAAGCCTCCCAATCCGTTCTCCGCAAGGCAGCGCAGCAACCGCGGCATGCACACCCCGCTTTCCGCCGCCGCGCACCTCCCCTGCAAAGAGAGGGCGCGCATCCTGTCCGTACAGAGCACAACGCCGTCAAACCCGCCGTCTGCGGCGAGCACGTTCGCCCCCATGCCGAGCACCAAATGCGGCACGCCGAAACGCCTGCACAGCCGCAGGGCATGGACGGCCGCCTCCGCTCCTTCCGGATGCAGGCATAACGGCGCTTTGCCGCCGATCCCGATTGTCGTATGCGCAGCAAAGGAAAAATCCCTTTCCGCCGCGCATCCTTTCGCATCCGCCTCGATGCGGCTGAACAGATCCCCCATTTTTCTCCCCTCTATTTTACTACAAACGCTCGATTTTTACAAATCTATACGAGATAATTTTCCAATTTTTTTGCGCTGTTTTCGTCACCCTTTAGCGCCTCTTCTGCAAGAGCGGAAAAAGTTTCCCTCGCCGCATCGTCCGCAAAAGCGGGAAAGAGCAACGCCGGTTTCTCTTCTTCCAGCGCGCGCATCCCGCCCCCTTCCTCCGCATACACGGCATCATAAAACGGGCTGAGCATACCGACGGAGGACAGGCGAACCTGCCATTCGCGGCTGACGAGCAAATCGATAAAGTCGAGTGAGGCGTTATATTTTTCCGCATCCGAAGCGCACACGGAAATATACTGCCACAAATCGCAAAAGTTTTCTAAAGCCCTTGCCTGCACGGTGACCCCGCGCGTTACGAACCGCCATACATCCCGCTGCGTTCCGAGCATATACTTGTATTTTCCCCCGATCAGCGCCGTATATGCCTGCACCGAGGCAAGCTCGGCAAAATCGCCCCGCCAACCCTCTAAAGCGGCGGCAGCCGCGGGGAAAGCGCCCCGTCCGGAAGAAATCACCGTATTTTCTGCCAAGACGTCGGAAAAATCGCCATTCATCGTAAAGAGCAGATATCCGCCCCGGCACCAGGGTACGCCGTAAGTCGTCCCGCCGATGGCTGCGGCAGGCCATTCATATTTTTCGAGCGGCTGCGCGATCTCCGCGACGAATCCGCACGCGCCCCCGTACGAGATGATATCCGGCGCAGTCCCCGCCGCGAGCGCGTTCAATGCGCTTTCCGGGGTATGCGCGGTGATCATCACCAAAACGCCCTCGTTTTCCGCTTCATAGGCGCGCGCTGCCTGACCGAGAAAAGAAGCACGCGCACCGCGCCCGCCCTCGAATCCATCGATATGCCAAAGCCGCAGGATCCCCTTGTACCCTTGCGGCTTTGCCGCGTCCGATCTGGCGAGCGCTGGATAAGCAAACAAAAAACAAAATGCGGCAAGCACCGCCAAAAGGAGCGAAAGCCCCGCCGTCAGCCACTTTTTTTTCGCTGTCATAATAACTATTATATTCCGCAAGCATTCCTTTTAGGTTGAATTATAAAAATATTCTGTTTTGTCTGACATAGTACTTGGCAAATCATTGTTTTACAGTCAAATTAGCGTTGTCAATATCCGTATAGAGCACATAAACTATTTTCAAAAATGCTTGACAGCCTTCCCGATTTGTGCTACACTGATGTCGAAAAATGAAGGTTAAGGGGAGGTAAATTTATGCGGACGATCAAATATTTTTTGTTCGCCATCGTTATGATGCTGTTTGCCATTTTCGGCGCAATTTTATCATGGGGCGGAGAAAATATTTTAATGACGGTCATCGCCATTGCCGCCCCCATTGCCGCAATTATTGCCGTCGCGCTCGGCCTGTTGCCGCCGCGTGAAAAGTACGACGCCTATACCCCCGCAGAAGAAAAAAAAGATCAACCATCGCAAGATGACGACACGAAAACAAATCAGGATGCAAAATGAAGATAAAAAGCGCCCCGCGGTAACGCGGGGCGCTTTTTATCTGTCTTTCCTCCCTGCGGGAGTCCGACAACTCCGTTGACGGAACGAGGACTTCTCCGCCCTCGTTTTTCGGTTTTCCATTGCGCCGTCAGCGGCCGATCGTCCGGCTGATCAGTTCCTGCGCCGCATCGTACCCCATGCTCTTGAGGCGGAAGTTTCGCGCCGCCACTTCGATGATGATGGAAAGATTTCTTCCCGGTTTTACGGGGATCGTATGTTTGAGCACTTTCATGCCGAGGATCGTTTCATACTGCGCTCCTTCGCCCAAACGGTCATATGCCTTACCCTCATCCCAGTCTTCCAATTCCATTACGAGCTCGATCTCCTTTTCGTTGAGAATCGAACCGGAACCGTACATGTTTTTGATATTGATAATGCCAATGCCGCGCAGTTCCATAAAATAACGGATCATCTCGGGAGAAGAACCGACCAACTTTTCCGCCACCCGCTTGACGATGACGCTGTCATCCGCGACCAACCGATGCCCCCTCTTGATCAATTCCATAGCCGTCTCACTTTTGCCGATGCCGCTGTGCCCCGTCAAAAGGATCCCGACGCCCGACACGTCCATCAGAACGCCGTGCATGCTCGTCTGCGGCGCAAGCTTTTGGTTGAGGTAAAAGAACAAGTCGTTCATGACCGCCGTCGTCACCTTGTCCGTCCGCACGATCGGACAGCCCGTGATCCTTGCCTCTTCGATCAGCTCATGCAAAACGGGCAGGTCGCGCGACAAGATGATACAGGGTATATCTTTGTATGAAAGGAGAGTATGTATCCTCTCTTTGCGCACTTCCACCGGCAAAGAACGGAGAAATTCATATTCGGAATTGCCGAACACGAGGATCCTCGTCGAATCAAAATACTTGAAGAACCCCGCCAACTGCAGTCCGGGCCGCGTCACGCTGTACGACGATAAGGTGACCCTCCCACGCCCCGCAAACACGATCTCTAAACCGAGATCGCTGCAAAAGCTTTCCAATAAAATAACTTCCTGATCGTTCATATGCTCTCCCCCAAACCAAATTTATTGATGACATACGCCACGCCGTCGTCATCACAGCTCTTCGTAATAAAATCCGCCGCATCTTTTGCCGCCGCGACCGCATTCTCGACCGCAACCCCCAGCCCGGCCTTGCGGATCATCGGAATATCGTTATAATTGTCGCCGATCGCGACCGTCTCTTCAAGCGGAATATGGTAATATTCCGCAAGGAATTCGAGCGCCCCGCCCTTATCGCAGCCGCGCACCGTCAATTCTACCAAAACGTCTGAACTGGACGTCACGTTATACTTCTCTTTATAACGCGCATGCAGTTTTTGAAAGATCTCTTCGTTCTCCGCGCCCATATTCATACTGAGCACCTTTTGCGGACAAATTTTCCTCTCCCACACAAAAGAGGCTATATCTTCTCCCGTTAAAATCCCCGTCACGCCGCACACTCTCTCATAATAGGCGCGCATCTCGTCATCGCGGTTCATGTATACAAGATCCCCGTCATAGACGTGTATGTGCCTCTTCAACTCCTGCAGATAATCGCAAATTTCAGCGGCGTCACGCCAACCGAGGCGCACGTCGCGCAAAATTTTCCCGCTTCCGATTTCGGCGATCACCGCCCCCTGATAGGCGACGATCAGCCCCTCCAATCCGAGTTCACGCGCATACGGAAGGATGGAAGAGAGCATCCTCCCCGTACAAAAGGCAAAAATACCGCCCGCCGCAACATATTTTTTGACCGCCTGCACGTTCGCATCCGAAATCCCTCCCTCGCTCCTGCGAAGGGTTCCGTCAAAGTCAGATACGATCAAGCGATAGCCGCATTCCGTCATTATAATTTTTCCTCAAAGTAATCTTTAATCTGCTGCGCGATATTGCGGCTGATCCCTTCGACGGACGCCAGCTCCTCCACGCTCGCACGCATGATGCGGTCCAGCGTTCCGAAGCGGTCCATCAAAGCGCGCCGGCGCGCCTTTCCGACGCCGTCTATCTCCGTCAAAACGGAAGAGAGGGCGTTTTTGCTGTGTATATTTCTGAAATAGGTGATCGCAAAGCGGTGCGCCTCGTCTCGGATGCGCTGCAACATCTGCAGGCAGTAATCCCGTTTGTCGAGAACGACGCTTTCCTTTTTACCGAGCGTAAAAATCTCCTCTTCCCTTTTGGCTAAGGAAATGAGGTCGATATCCGTCACGCCTTCGCGGTCAAAAATCTCTTTGACCGCAGAAAGCTGCCCTTTGCCGCCGTCGATAATGACGAGATCCGGCTTTTCGAAACGTTCTTCTTCCTCTGTACCAAGCTTGGCAAGCCGACGGCGCAGCACCTCTTGCAGGCTCGCAAAATCGTTCGCACCTTCCACCGTCTTGATACGGAATCTCCGATAGCTCTGCCGGTCCGCCTCTCCGTCCAAAAACACGACCATCGAGCCGACTTTATCCACTCCGCTGATATTGGAAATATCATAGCATTCCATGCGGCGCGGATAGCGGGAAAGGTGCAGTACCTCCTGCAGCCGTTTACAGGCATTGACGGTCATATCCTCCTTATGGCGGATCTTATCCACCGCCTTTTCGAGATACTCCCGCGCATTGCTCTCCGCCATCTCCACCAGCTGGCGGCGGATGCCCTGCTTTGGCAGGACGACGGAAACGTTTTTCGAATATTTTCCGCGAAAGTAATCTTCGAGCAGTTTATCCTCTACAAAGTCCTGCGCAACGATTTCATCCGGAATCTGATGGTTTGCATAGTACTGTGTGAGGAAGGTAGAAACGGCTTCCGCGTCTGCCGAGGCATTCTCCGCGGGAAAGGTGCTCGCCCCCTGCATGATGCCGCGGCGTATGATGAGGATATTGATCGCCGCATAAATATTATTGCTTATATAGGCGACGACATCCGCATTCATATCCCGATTGAGAGACGTGATCCGCTTGAGTTTGATCTTGTCGAGCATGTCGAGCTTATTTTTGCAATCGAGCGCAAGCTCGAACTCCTCCGCGTCGGCGAACGCCGTCATCTTTTCCTTGAGGAGCTTTTCCACCTCCCCCTCGTCGCCGTCCAAAAAACGCATCGCCCTCTTTACGCGCTCGCCGTACGCCTCTTCGGTGCAAAGATGCGCACACGGAGCCGGGCAGCGGCCGATATGGTATTCCAGGCATGGCTTCTTCGGTTTTTCCCCTACGGCAACGGCACAGGTGCGCACCCCGAACGCCATATTCACGATCTCCAACACATCTTTCACGCGCACACCGCCCATATACGGCCCGAAATATTTACTCCCCTTTTTCAGCTTGCGCGATACGGAAAAAGCAGGATACTTTTCCGAAATGTGCACGCGGATATATGGGTATGTTTTATCGTCCTTCAAAAGGATATTATATTTCGGCTTATACTTTTTTATGAGATTGTTTTCGAGCGCGAGCGCGTCGATCTCCGACTTCGTGATGATATAATAGAAATCGGCGATGTTCGCGACCATCGCCATGACCTTTTCCGTCTTTACGGAGGCATGAAAATACTGCCTCACGCGGTTTTTCAAATTTCGCGCCTTGCCGACATAGATCACGTTTTTATCGGCGTCAAGCATGATATATACGCCCGGATCGTCGGGCAGCAGTTTTAACTTTTCCTGGATTTCGTTCATACAATGATAAGGGCGAAAAGAAAATCACCCTTCTTTATTATACAATAACCGCGCCGATTTTGCAATAAAAAAGAGCAACGATTCCGCCGCCCTTTTTCATTCAATATCCGAGGAATTCAACGCCCTTTAACAAAACGTCGTTTACCGTATCGTTTTTCAAACTGTAAAAGATGACCTTCCCCAGGCGCGAGGCCTTGACGATCCCCACGTTTTTAAGAAAGCGCAGCTGATGCGACACCGTCGTCTGATTGATATCCAGCACGCGGGATATATCGGTCACGCACATTTCCGTAATGGCGAGGGCTGACAAAATGCGCACCCTCGTCGCGTCGGCGAAAATCGAAAAAAACCGAACGATCCCCTCCAATATCTCCCCTTCGGGCACATAATCTTCCACCAGCGTCTGCGTGCGCCTGTCCAACAGCAAAGTATCTTCCATGTCTTTCCCTCCCTTCGCGCCCCGCGCGGCGTTTTATGATACTATTTTATCGCACGCGTGCGGATATGTCAATATAAGCACGTGTCCGATTCTGCCGCATCTCGGCAGATAAAAGGAAGTTTTGTCGAAAAGGAGGTTGCCATGAACCAATACATACTTATTTTGATCTTATTGTACCTCGCAAAACGGGAGGGCTGCCTGAATACGGCCGCTTTTTGGTGCCTCGTCGGGCTCGTCGCCCTAGACAGCGGATGCCTGGGCGCCCTGCTCTCCGCCGCAAACAATGGGTGCAATAACGGCTGCAATTCCTGTTGCAGCTGAACCTGCCCCGCACAGACAGGAGCGTTTCGCACACTCTGCGAAACGCTCCTGTCCGTTACTGGATCTTTTTGACCTTGTAGCCCGCTTCTTCGACCGCTTTGACGAGGACATCGTCCGCCACGTCTGTCTCCACGGTGGCGCGCTTCTTTTTGAGGTCGACGCGCGCTTTGACCCCCTCGATCGCATTGAGCGCGCTCTCTACCCGCGCGGCGCAGTGCATACAGCTCATTCCTTCGATAATCAAAATCTTTTCCATTTTTATATCTCCTTTGCCGATCTCGGCTTTTTTTATCTTGTTTCTTGGTTTAAACCGCATCAGCCGCAGCGCATTTGTCACCACGAAAACCGAGCTTATACTCATTGCAAGAGAACCGATCATCGGGCTGAGCACCACGCCGACCGCATACAGCGCGCCCGCCGCAATGGGGATGCAAAGCAAATTATAAATAAATGCCCAAAAGAGATTCTCCTTGATATTGCGCACCGTCGCCTTGCTCAGGTCCACTGCCGCATTCACCGCGCGCAGGTCCCCTCCTACCAAAACGACGTCCGCCGAATCGATGGCAACATCCGTGCCGTTGCCCATGGCGATACCCACATCCGCCTCTTTGAGTGCGGGCGAGTCGTTGATGCCGTCGCCGACCATCGCCGTGACGGCACTCTTTTTGCTCTCTATGACGGCGCTCAGTTTATCTTCCGGCAATACCTCGGCAATGACCTTGTCGATGCCGGCTTGACGCGCGATCGCCTTTGCCGCGCCTTCCGCATCTCCTGTCAGCATGACGGGTACGATGCCGCGCTCTTTCAATCCCGCGACCGCCTCGACGCTGCCCTCCTTGATGGTGTCGGCAACGGCGAACAGGGCCGCCATCTTTCCGCCCAACGCAAAGTACAGCACCGTCTTTCCCTCTTCCGCAAGGCGCGCCGCATCCGCTTCCGCGCAATCGGCCGAAACGCCTTCCTCTTCGATCAGCCGCCTGTTGCCGATCGAGCACGGCAGGCCGCCGCATTCCGCCCGCGCGCCTTTGCCGGGGAGATAAGAAAATTTTTCGGATGCAGAAAGCGCGATACCCTCCTCCTTTGCCCTTTCCACAAGGCACGCCGCAAGCGGATGATTGGAATTGAGCTCCGTCCCGCCCGCCGCACGCAGCGCGTCCTCACGAGAGATCCCGTTATACAGGATGATATCTGTCACGCGCGGCTTGCCTTCGGTGATGGTTGCCGTCTTATCGAGAAGTACGGTACCGATGTTTTTTGCCTTTTGCAGCGCCTCGGCATCCTTATACAGGATCCCCATTGAGGCTCCCCTGCCCGTCGCCGCCATAACGGCTACGGGCGTTGCCAATCCTAGCGCACAGGGACAGGAAATGACGAGTACGCTGATCGCCATGCTGAGTATTTCGGGCACACTGACGATGACCGCCCCCGTTCCCCACAAAATCATCCATACGGCAAAGGTGAGCGCCGCGATAGCGAGCACGATGGGCACGAAGATGCCCGCGATCTTATCCACCGTCTTTTCGATCGGCGCCTTGGACGACCCTGCTTCCCGCACCATCTTGATAATTTTCGAAAGGACGGTATCTTCCCCGACTTTTTCCGCACGCACCTTGATGACATTGCCCTTATTGACAGACGCGCTCGTCACAAAATCGCCCGCCCCCACCTCTACGGGCAGACTCTCTCCTGTAATGGCACCTCGCTCTACCGTCACCGAATCGGGCGCAAGTTTTAAGAGCTTTTCCACCTCTTCCCCCGTCTTGCTCTTAGAGCGCGCCTCCAGCCATTTGCCGAGGGTGACGAGGGTCAGCACCATTGCCGCCGACTCGAAGAACAGATCGTTCATGGCGAGCGCGTGCCCGTCTTGCGAGAAAGGCATGACAAACATCACGACGGCGCTGTACAAATAAGAAACGGCGGCTCCGAGGCTGACCAAAGTATCCATATTGGGCACACGTTTCCATAGAGCCTTGATACCGCTCCGGAAAAAAGCAAAATTGATATACAGGATGGGCGTCGTCAATAAAAGCTGTATAAGGGCAAAATTTTCCGGGCTTCTGTGCGGATCCCAAAAAAAAGGAAGGGGCGCCCCGAACATATGCGCCATCGAAAAGTACATGAGCGGCACGAGAAAGCAAAGCGACGCCAAAAAGCGCGCCTTCAATTTTTTTGCCTCTTCGCCAAAGGAATTTGCCTTTTTCTCCCCTGAAGAGGCAGGGGCAGCGGCAGTTTCGTCCGCAGGGCTCGCGCCGTATCCGAGCGCCTCGACCGCCGCGGCGATTTTTTCCGAAGAAATCGCTTTTTCATCAAAATCGACGGTCATACATTCGCCCATCAGGCTGACGTCTGCCCGTTCGACTCCCTCCAATTTATTCACGGTCTTTTGAATACCCGCCGAACACGCCGCGCACGTCATCCCCGTGATCTTGAATTTTTGTTCCATAACCCACCTTAAAACACTACTCAATCGGTTGCAATTATTATAATACAGCCATACGGCGGCTGTCAACAATTCCTCACGCAAAAAGAGAACCGTTTTTGTCTCGGTATCCCTGCCATCGGCGGTAAAAACTATGTTTTATGCTTGCCAAAATACTTTGCAAACGGTATAATAGAGTAAAAAACGGAGGCACTTTATGTATCCGCATCACGCGCAATCCATTCAAAACCTCAAAGAATATTTTATGTCCATGCAGGGCATGATCGCGATCGTTTTAGACGGTTCCATCGTCAAGGGCAACGAGCGGCCCGATTCGGACATCGACGCCCTCATCGTCGTAACCGAGGAAACGTACGGTGCGCTCGCCGCACAAAACAGGCTGGCAGAGGTCATAACGGGGCATTGCACCTATGAGGGAGGCTACTTCGACGTCAAATATAAGACCAAGGCCATCCTGCAGGCTTCCGCACTGCGCGCAAGCGAGCCCACGCGCAGCGCCTATGTCAAGGCGCAGGTACTCTACTCTGCCGACCCGGAGATCCGGCCCCTCGTCGAAAAAATCGCCGCTTATCCGGAACACGAATTGGAAGCGAAAATCAAGTGTTTTAATGCCAATTTACAGCTCAACCGAGGGTATTTTTTGCACTGTGTGCCGGAAAGTAACGCGTATATGCGCGCTCATCTCGCACAGGAGATCGTATACAGCGTATATCGGCTCATTCTCGCCGAAAACAGGATGTTGTTCCCCTGCAATCGCAGGCTGGAAGAAACCGTTTTAAAATGCGTTCGCCGCCCCGAAAACATCTTGGATCTGGGCGCCGCTTTTTTGAAAAATATCAATGCAGAGAACTGCGAAACGTTTGTTAAAAGCTTTTGGGAGCAAAGCGCCCTGCCGCTGACCGACGATGTGAGTGAAAACTGTTCGCAATATGTCAAATACTATGAGGATTGGTGGAACGAAGACCGCCCTCCTTTCCCCAACGAATGGTGATCATGAAAAGTTCCCGCGCGAACATTGCGCGCAAATATAGGAAACGGATTGCAGCGAAAACAATCACCTTCGCGGTCTTCACGCAAATACCTTTCATGAAAAGGCGTCTACATGGCGAAACGCCCCGCATTGTTGCGGAGCGTTTCGCCATATCTTTGTGCGGCAAATACCGCTTTTCAAACTAAGCTCGATCCAAGAGGGGAAATATATCGGAAAGCGTCCTCATCACTCCGTCCGGCTTCACACTCATACGCATCGCCGCGTCCGCATCACCCAAAAAAAATCCCTTCATGCCCGCACGCTTTGCGCACAGAATATCCGATTCTCTATCCCCGACGACGACACACTCCCCTCTGTTCAACGCATATTTTTGCACTGCATGATCCAAGAGACCCGTTTTCGGCTTTCGGCAATTGCAGTTATCCTTATCCTCGTGCGGACAAATGAACCAATCATCGGCGCCAAGCGCTCGGAATTCTTGGGCAAAATCATAGCCGCCGTCCGTCCCCCTGGCGATACATGCCTGATTGGTCACGATAAACACCTTATAGCCTTTAGCTTTTAGATCTTTTATCGTTCCGCGCGCATCGCCGAACAGCTCTAAAGTCTGCGGAAAACGGACATCCCGCAGGATGCCGAGCGTACCGTCGCGGTCAAAAAATATATTTTTTATCATAGCAGCACTTCCTCTTGGCATTGATTACCCCGCAAAGCGTATACGACCCCATACAGGGCTTGTTTCCCCTGCAGCGTTGAAAAGCGCAGCCTGATATGATATTGGTCTGTGCTCTCCTTCAGAAATCGGCGGAAAACCACGCTTTCCGCGACGCCGCCGCCTACAACGATTTCGCAGGGATCCAAAAGCGTCTGCAACATTTGCGATGTCTGAAAAATATACTGCGCAGCGCTTTTAAAAACGGACACGGCAGTCTCATCGCCCTGTTCTGCAAGCGCAGAAATTTCTTTGCACGATAAGCGGTTTTCCGTCCGCGATTCATATGTGTTTTCGATGGCGGTGCCGGAAGCATACAATTCTAAGCAGTCCTTTCTGCCGCACCCGCACAGTCGCCCTTCCGTTCCGGCACATATATGCCCCAGCTCGCCCGCCTTACCGCTTCCGGTATACAGTTGGCCGCGCAATATGAGCCCGCTTCCGATCCCCGTGCTGACGCTGATATACACCAAATCATTTACGTTCGATTTTGCGTATACAAAATATGAGGATGATTTTTCCTCTTATATGCACTCCCATACGGCGTCGGAAATTATCTATGTCGTCAACGGATACGGTTCATTGGATACGCTGCAAGGCTCCTATCCGATGACGCGGGGAACGATCCTTTTGATCAACGGAAATATTCTGCATACCGAAAAACAACTTAGCGGAAAAAAGCCCGTGGAATATTATGTCGTAATGCTCGAAAACATCTTTTTTTCAAATGCAAATACCTTTTCCGACCGCGAAGAAAACAGGTCGGATCAAGTGTTCCGCATCGATTTTTTGGAAGAACACTTTAACAGAATATCCGAACTTTTCAATAAAATGTACGGAGAGATGAACGCTTCGACGAGCCAATGCGAAAAATTCACGTTTGCCTATCTGATGAATTTTTTGGCGATCCTCGTCCGCTATACGGAAATCAATCTGCAGCCCTCCCCCAAAGAAAACAACCAGTATTCCTCCATCGTGGGCTATGCCAAAAAATATATAGATTGCTATTATAATACTGCATTCAAAATCACGGATCTTGCCGAAAAAATTTCGGTATCGTACAGCCATCTTTGCCATAAATTTAAACAAGAACTGGGGCTGACGCCTGTCGAATATAAACTCGCCGTACAATTAGACGAGGCTAAAGCGATGCTGAAAAATTCCGATTTCCGCATCGGCCAAATCTGTATACAGGCCGGCTTCAATAATTTTGCATACTTTACGAAAATGTTCCGCAGCCGTTTCGGCATCACCCCCAAAGAATACAGAAAACAGATTCATTGATTTTTCCGTTAAGTTTTTTATTTTTTGCAAAGCAAAAAATAAAGACCGCGGTCTTTTCTCTGTTTTTATCGCTGATTTAAAAGCTGATTTAAAAGCGGTCGCGATTTGCCGCGCCGCCAATTCTGAAAAATATCCGATCCGTTTTTCCACGACAAAAAGCCCGCGGAATTTCCGCGGGCTTTTTCTTACGAAATCCGTATTACCGAATTACTATTTCTCTTCGGTATTGACGACCTCTCTGCCGTCATAAAAGCCGCACTTTTTGCAGACTTTATGCGCCTCTTTCAATTCGTGGCAATGCGGGCACTCCACCAACGTGGGAGCCGTCGCCTTGAAATTCGCATACCTCGTGTTCGTTCTCTGTTTCGACTGTTTTGACTTAGGTACCGCCATTTTATATACACCTCTTCTCCGTAATTTGCCTTCAAATCTTAATCGACTTAAAGATTATATAATATTTAACAGTCTTTGTCAACTTTTTTTTCGAGCTTTTCCGTCAATTCAGAAAAATCCGCATCCTTTACATACCCTACCGAAAAAAAGCGGGTATACTGGCCGACCGTCACATCCAACGCGCTGATCCCGAACCGCGAAGCGGTTATATTTTTCGTACCGGTCAAACTCTTAATATCCCTGTACCGCACGAGCAATATATTCTCTTCCAACATGCCGTAACGGAACAAGGCAATGTCTTCTCCCAATATATATCCTGCATTCCGGCATACGGGCAAAACAGAAACGATTGGCAGCACCAGCAACAGCAGCATCCACGGCGTCAAAAAAATGCCCATGATGATCGATGCGAGCACGAACCAAAGCGTCGACTCCAAAAGCGCGGCGGCGATCTTTTTCTCCGCCCTGATAAACTCTCCCGCAGGCCTTTCCGGCATGACCGCATAGACGATGGCTTCCGCCGCCTCCTTGCGAAGCAAAAAAGGAAAATAGTTATTGTCTGAAATCCCCTTCGCCTTCTGTGCGCTCTCTGCCGATACGCGGTACAGCCCGAACAGGCGGTCTATCGGCGTCCTGTGTACCCGAAAAGCGAGAATACTGTCAAAAAATAAATTGTGCTCCGTCGCGGTGATCTTTCCGTAACAGATGGTAAAGCGATCCTTTTCGATACGAACCGAGTACTTGGCAAAGCGCGCCGCGATATAAAGATACCTTCCCTCTCCCGCCAGCAATGCAATGCCGTAGATCGCCAATAAAGCAAATAAATAATAACGGCTTTCCGAAAAATCGCCCAGCAATGCCGCCACCGCGGGAAAGCTGACCGCTATGGCCAGCGCAAACAGAATGGTCAGCTGTACGAAGTAAGATAAAAAACATATATATTTTTCCCTTTTCGGAAGGATGACGCGCGCCTCCTCTCTGCGGGATTCCCGTCCCTCTACAGGGATCTTTTCAAAAAAAGCGCTCACGTCGGAAGCCGCCAAATAAATGGCAAAGGTGCCGAGATGCGTTTCAATTTCGATGCGCCGCGTCTTTGAAATCCTGCCGAGCAAGCCCCCGTTCTCGCGTACGCTCGCAATATCCGCAAAGCGCACATTGCCCACCTTTTTTCCTTTTTTAAAGATAAGTCCGCTCTCCGTTACGGCAACCGTAGGTTTGACTTCTTTCAATTTAAAAACAAAATAAAAGATGACGGAAACCCCCACGGCGAGGCACAGGATGGCTGAAATCTCCGCCCATGTAATTTCCCACAGGCGGCCCAACACCATGTTCGCTGCCCAAAACGCGACGAATGCCGTAAGCAAAAAGACGCCCAGCGTGAAATAAATCACCCTGTGGCGGCTCAAATAAAACACCCTATTCCCCTCTTGCAAAGATGCGTTCGTCATTTCCGTCCTCAAAATAAGAGAGCACCGCGGCGGCGCTCGCCTGCGAAAGATATTTCAAATCATATTTGCCGGAGCCGCAGTACAGCCGCACGTCATACACCGCGTCCGATTCGGAAAGAAACCGCAATGCCGACTTTCCCGCACCGCTGTATTCCTGCACGCCGCTATCCACATTTTTCTTGCGGAAATACCTCTTGACGCGCACGCGGTTGACATCGGCATACCGCACGATGCAAAGTTTACGGCAGCATAACCCTCTGCGGATGCGCAACGTCGCCGGCATGACCGCAAAACAAAAGCGCGACGCATAGCGCAGGCCATGCGCCAGCACAAAGATGCCGTCTGCCGCGATCGCCGCCAATGCGAGGATCAAAAAAACCTCCCAAAAACCGGGCGCTATAAACATGAGAACGACGAGCACCGCGGGCACAACCAGAAGGCAGGCAAAGAGAACGGCTGCGCGCTTTTTGACGCGCCCCGCAAACTCTTTGCCCAAATAAACATAGCCTTCCTGCCTTTTCATGATCATCAACCCAATAAATCTTTTGTTTCGCGCGCGATGACCAGTTCTTCGTTCGTCGGAATGACGAGCACGCGCACCTTCGACCCCTCGCCGGTGATCTCATGAATGGCGCCGTCGTTCTTTCTCTCGTTTTTCTCTTCGTCGATCTTGATCCCAAAGAAATCCATATCGTCACAGATCATCTTCCTGACCTGCCAAGTATTCTCGCCGATACCCGCCGTAAATACGAGGCAGTCCAATCCGTTCATCGCCGCCGCATATGCACCGATGTATTTCTTGACGCCGTATGCAAACAGCTCGAGCGCGAGCTGCGCGCGCTCGTTTCCCTCTGCCGCCGCTTTGGTAAGGTCACGGAAATCGCTCGAAACGCCGGAAACGCCCGCCACACCGCACTGTTTGTTGAGATAATTGATGCAGTCGAGCATGGAATAATTTTTCTTCGCCGCCAAAAACTCGAGCACGGCGGGGTCGATATCGCCCGAACGGGTACCCATCGGCACGCCCGCAAGCGGCGTAAATCCCATGCTGGTATCCGCGCATTTGCCGTCTTTGACCGCACTGACGGAGGAACCGCCGCCGAGATGGCAGGTGACGATCTTCGTCCCCTCCGCCCTGCCGCCGAGATATTTGATCGCCTCCTGCGACACATATTTATGGCTGGTACCGTGGAAGCCGTATTTGCGGATCTTATAATTTTTATAATCGTCGTAATCGATCGCATACATATACGCATGCGGCGGCATCGTCGCATGGAACGCCGTATCGAATACGAGCGCCATCGGCGTATCGGGCATAACTTCCCTGCACGCCTCGATGCCCAATATATTGGCGGGCATGTGCAGAGGCCCCAGTTCCGCATTCTTTTTGCAGATCGCGAGCACTTCGTCGTTCAAGAGCACCGAGCCGTCAAAATCGCCGCCGCTGTGGAGCACTCTGTGCCCGACCGCGTCGATTTCCGCCATCGACTTGATCACGCCGTATTCGGGATGCACGAGCGCCTGCAGCACGAGCTGCATAGCCACTTTATGGTTGGGCATGTCCTGCTCGATGTCCGTTTCGCCCTTGTCCGTCTTGTGCGTAAGTTTGGAACCGCGGATGCCGATGCGTTCGCAACCGCCCTTGACGATGACCTTTTCGGTGTCCATATTGAACAACTGATATTTGAGGGAAGAGCTTCCCGCGTTCACGACCAAAATTTTCATATTGGATGATACCCCTTTGTTGAATTAATTATTGTCTTTTATTTACATCTGCGTCTGCAGCGCGGTGATGGCGATCGTAGCCACCACATCTTCCCACTTGCACCCGCGGGAAAGATCGTTGATCGGTTTTGCAAACCCCTGGCAAACGGGGCCGATCGCCTGGAATCCGCCGAGACGTTCCGTCAGCTTGTAGCCGATGTTGCCCGCGTCGAGATCGGGGAAAATGAGCACGTTCGCGTGCCCCGCCACCTTTGAACCGGGCGCCTTCGATTTTGCCACAGCGGGAACGATGGCGGCATCCAGCTGCAATTCGCCGTCGATGTCCAGATCGGGCGCCTTCTGCTTGGCGAGCGCGAGCGCCGCCGTCACCTTATCGATATCCGCGTGCTTGGCGCTGCCTTTCGTAGAGAAGGAGAGCATCGCCACGCGCGGCGTAAGCCCCGCGATCTTTTCCGCCGTCTTTGCGGAGATGATCGCGATATCCGAAAGCTGTTCGCTCGTCGGATTTTCATTGAGCCCGCAGTCGGAATAGACGAACACGCCGTCCTCGCAGTACTTGTTGCCTTCGGAGGGCGCCACCATCAGAAAACAGCTGGATACGAGGGGCACGCCGGGCGCCGCCTTCACGATCTGCAGCCCCGGACGCAGGGTGTTCGCCGTAGAATGGCAAGCGCCGGACACGAGCCCGTCCGCGTCCCCCGCCTTGACCATCAGCACGCCGAAATAGGTGTTGTCGTAAGAAAGCTTGTCTGCCTCCTCTTCGGTCATCCCCTTCGCCTTGCGCAGGGCGTACAACAGCGCCGCATATTCCTTTCTCTTTTCGCTGGTCGCAGGATCGACGATCTCCACTTCGGAAAGATCCATATCCGAATGGGCCTTTTCGATCTCCTCTTTGTTGCCGAGCAAAGTGATCCGCGCGATCTTCTGCTTGGCGGCTTCCGCCGCCGCCCTCACCACGCGCGCATCCTCCCCCTCGGGCAGCACGATATGCTTGTTCAGCGCCGCGGCGCGCCTCTTGACGCCCGCCAAAAAGGCGCTGTCTTCTTCCGTCGTCAAAGAAGTGATCTTGTCCTTGATCTTATCGAAAAAACCTGCCATTTGAATGTACCTCTTATCGCTTTATTTTTTGCCGTTTTTGGTGTATAATCGAAGGGAAAACAGAGTGTGCCGCGGCATAATGCAGCCTCGCCCCCCAATATGCACCTTTCGGCACTTCCACTTATCATTATATATCATTTTCCCATAAATGTAAAAGGTTTTGATGAAAAAAATGAAAATTTGCGCCATCATTTGCGAATACAATCCCTTCCACAATGGGCACGCCTATCTCCTGGAAAGGGCCAAGCGAGAGAGCGGCTGCGACGCGCTCGTATGCGTCATGAGCGGCCCTTTCACCCAGCGCGGCGAGCCTGCC
>CAJFGA010000042.1:0-15365 GCA_904374385.1 uncultured Clostridia bacterium
TCAACGTATTCCCTTCGCAGATCGAAAGCGTGCTCATGGCGATGCCGGAACTCGGAAAAACGTACGAGATCATCGTGGATCGCGTCAATTATATGGACACGATCGAGGTGCACGTCGAAGTACAGGACGCGAGCCTGCTCACCGATTATTCCAAGCTCGAAGAGCTCGTCGCCAAGATCAAGCATAAGCTGCGCGTCGTCGTGCAGCTCGATGTCAAAGTCAAGCTGGTCGAGCCCTTCTCTATCAAGCGCGCGGAGGGAAAAGTCAAGCGCGTGACCGATTTGAGAAAGCATTAATTATACGCAAAACATACACAGGTAGGTTGATTTACAATGAAAAAACTTCTTTTAGGCGATTTTGCCGTCGCGCGCGGCGCATGGGAAGCGGGCGTACACGTCGCTTCCGCTTATCCCGGCACGCCTTCTACAGAGATCACCGAGGAACTGGCGCGTTTCCCCGAAGTATACAGCGAGTGGTCGCCGAACGAAAAGGTCGCCTTAGAGGTGGGCATCGGCGCCTCCATCCGCGGCGCCCGCGCCATCGTCTCCATGAAGCACGTCGGCTTGAACGTCGCGTGCGATCCGCTCTTTACGGCCTCTTATACGGGTGTGAACGGCGGCCTGGTCATCGCCGTGGCAGACGATCCGTCCGTATTCTCTTCGCAGAACGAACAGGATACCCGCCTGACCGCCGTCAGCGCCAAAGTGCCCGTGTTAGAACCTTCCGACAGCCAGGAAGCCAAAGACTTTACCAAACTGGCTTTTGAATTGTCGGAAAAGTACGATACGCCCATCATTTTGCGCGTCACAACCCGCGTCGCCCATTCTCAATCTGCGGTCGAGCTGGAAGAGCGAAAAGAAATTTCCGTCCGCCCGTACGAAAAGGATATCCCCAAATATGTCATGATGCCCGCCAATGCGCGCGTCAAGCACGTCGTGGTGGAGGAGCGTACGGCAAAACTTTCCGAAGACGCAAATCATTTTGCCATCAACCGCATCGAAGAGGGAAGTAAGGAACTCGGCATCATCTGTTCGGGCGGCGTATACGAATACGTCAAAGAGGCCCTGCCCGAAGCGAGCGTCTTAAAACTGGGCATGGTCTATCCGCTTCCTTATCGGCTGATCGAGCAATTTGCCAAGAGTGTAAAGCGGTGCATCGTCGCGGAAGAACTTGCTCCGCACATCGAAACGCTCGTCAAGGCGGCGGGTATTTCCGTTGAGGGCAAAAACCTCTTCCCGCTCGAAGGGGAATTTTCCGCCAAACTCATCCGCGAAAAGGTGTTGGGCGAAAGCGCTGCGGCTGCTCCCGCGAACGTGCCCGCCCGTCCCCCCGTACTGTGTGCGGGCTGTCCGCACAGGGGCGTATTCTATGTGCTGTCCAAATTAAAGCTCAACGTCCTCGGCGATATCGGCTGTTACACGCTGGGCGCCGTGCCGCCTCTCTCCGCAATGGATGCGGTCGTATGTATGGGCGCGAGCGTCGGCATGGCGATCGGCTTCGACAAGGCGGATCCCGAAGCGCATAAACATTCCGTCGCCGTTATCGGCGATTCCACCTTTATCCACAGCGGCATTACGGGGCTGATCGACGCGGTCTATAATAAAGCGAAGATCACCGTCATCATCCTCGACAACCGCACCACGGGCATGACGGGGCACCAAAACCATCCCGCGACGGGCAAGACCATCAAAAACGAGGATACATACGAGCTCGACCTCGCCGAAGTCTGCCGCGCGGTCGGCGTTCAGAGCGTTCGCACCGTCAATCCCAATGACCTTGCCGAAACGGAAAGGGCGGTCAAAGAGGCGCTCGCCGAAGAGGCGGTTTCCGTCATTATCGCCAAAAAGCCGTGCGTATTGCTCACGAAGCGCCTATATAACGGATTTAAAGTCAATGAAAAGTGCAAAAAGTGCAGGGCATGCTTAAAGCTCGGCTGTCCCGCCATCGTCAACGGCAAAGACGGCATTACGATCGACGTGTCCCTCTGTACCGAATGCGGCCTGTGCCAAAATGTCTGCAAGTTCGGCGCGATCGACGGGGAGGTGAAGTAAGTATGGAAGCGAATCAAAAATTGGATATCCTCATCGTCGGCGTCGGCGGTCAGGGCACGCTGTTGGCGAGCCGCGTACTCGGCAAATACGCGCTCGATGCGGGCTTCGACGTAAAACTGAGCGAAGTGCACGGCATGGCACAGCGCGGCGGCAGCGTCATGACGTATGTGCGCATCGGCAAAAATATCGCCTCTCCCATCATCGACGAGGGCGGCGCCGACCTCATTCTGTCCTTTGAAAAGCTGGAAGCCCTCCGTTATCGCCACTATCTCAAGCAGGGCGGGCATATCCTGTATTCCACGCAGGAGATCATGCCCATGCCCGTCGTGACGGGCGCCGCGCAATACCCGCAAGGCATCGAAGCACAGCTGCCCGGCACGGGGGTAGACGCGCTCGGGCTTGCCTTGCAGGCGGGCAATACCAAGGCGGCCAACTCCGTCATGTTGGGGGCGCTCTGCAAAAAGCTGGGCTTTGACCGCGCCGCATTCGAAGCCGCGCTGCTCGCCAGCATTCCGCAAAAGACGATCGAAATGAACAAAAAGGCATTTTCACTCGGCTATGATGCCGTGTAAAAAATATTCCAAAAGGGGAAAATCATGGCTAAATCAAAAGTAAAGGACTATATCTATCGCCCAGAATTTGAGTGCATGTCCCGCTCGGAGATGGAAAATCTGCAGAGCGAGCGCCTGCGCAAAACGGTCGAACTGGTCTACAATCATTGCAAACCCTACCGCGCCAAGATGGATGAATGTAAGATCAAACCTTCCGACATCAAGTCGGTTTCCGATCTTTCCAAACTACCGTTCACGGTCAAACACGATTTGCGCGAAGCGTATCCCTTCGGTTTTTATTCTTCGCCGCAGCGCGACATCGTCGAGATCCACGCGTCCAGCGGCACGACGGGCAAGCTGACGGTCGTCGGCTATACGCAGAACGACGTCGACGTCTGGGCGGAGATCGCCGCGCGCTCTCTCGCGATGGCGGGCGTCACCAAAGATTCGCTCGTACACGTCGCGTACGGCTACGGGCTGTTCACGGGCGGGCTCGGCGCCCATTACGGCGCGCAGAAGATCGGCGCATCCACCGTTCCCGCCAGCGCGGGCAACACCATCCGCCAGCTCACCCTCTTGCGCGATTTCGGCGCGACCCATCTGTGCTGTACCCCTTCCTATGCCATTTTTCTCGGCACCGAGATCGAAAAGGCGGGCATGAA
Organism: uncultured Clostridia bacterium; assembly: GCA_904374385.1. Taxonomy (GTDB): domain Bacteria; phylum Bacillota; class Clostridia; order Christensenellales; family Borkfalkiaceae; genus Borkfalkia. Next base: position 3,265 of record CAJFGA010000042.1, read on the forward strand.
CATTGAAGATTTCTCCCTCGTCGGCGGCGCTTTCGGCGCCGAACCTTGGACATATCAGATGCGCGACGAGTTGGAGCGCCTGCTGCATATCGACGCGCTCGACATCTACGGCCTTTCCGAAATTTCCGGCCCCGGCGTCGCGATGGAATGCATGCAAAAGCACGGCAGCCACATCCAGGAAGACCACTTCATCCCCGAGATCATCGATCCCGAAACGCTCGAGCCTCTCCCGTTCGGTAGCGAAGGGGAACTCGTGTTCACGACGATCACCAAAACGGGCCAGCCGCTCATCCGCTACCGCACGCGCGACTTGTGCACCCTCTCTGACGAGAAGTGTGCCTGCGGCAGGACGACGGTCAAAATGAGCAAGGTCAAGGGCCGTTCCGACGACATGCTCATCATCCGCGGGGTCAACGTGTTCCCTTCGCAGATCGAGGCGGCCATCATGAATGTTTCGGGCGTGTCGCCGCACTATATGATCTACGTCGACCGCGTCAACAATCTCGATGTGATGGAGATCGATATCGAGTTGGACGGCAACCTCTCTCCCGACCGCGTATCCGACATCGAATCCATCAAAAAGAAGGTGGAAACGGAAGTCAATTCGTATATCGGTCTGAGCGCAAAGATCAAACTCTGCGAAAGCGGTTCGATCCGGCGCAGCGAAGGCAAAGCGGTGCGCGTCATCGACAGAAGAGAGTAAGTGCCTGCATCGGTGCCGCGGCGCAGCGTGCAATGATTTTGCACGAAAAGTGCGTGAATAAAGAATATAAGGAGGAAAAAACCATGTTAGTCAAACAACTTTCCGTTTTTATGGAAAACAGACCCGGCAGATTGTATAAGCTCACCCATGCTCTCGGTAAAGAGGGGATCGACTTTGTCACCCTCTCCATTGCGGATACCAAAGATTTCGGCATCGTGCGTTTTATCGCGCGCGACAACGAAAAGGCGTACGAAGTCCTCAAAAAGGAGGGCTTTACCGTCGGCATCACCGAATTGATCGGCGTAGAAGTTGCAGACCGCCCCAACGCCCTCGCGGAAGTCGTGCAGCTGATGGAGGCGAGCGACATCAATATCGAATATCTGTATTCCTTTGTGCTTACCAACCACAATTCCGCAAAAATTTTGATGCGCGTCAACGATACGGACAGGGCCGTCGCCCTGCTCGAAGAAAAGGGCATCAAACTTTTATCCGAAAAGATTTTGTAAGATCAGAGGCAAAAAAATCCCGCCCGCAGATCGCTGCGGGTGGGATTTTTGTATGCTTTTAAAGACTTTCCAAATGTTCGATCAACCATGTCGCGTAAAATTCATGCGCTGCCCCGTCGGGGTGGGAATTGGCGCCCTCCGTGTTCGGCCGCACCTGCAGGCAGGAAATATTGCCGTCTCCCGTATCGTCGATCGCCGCCTGAAAGGTGGACTTCGCCTGCGGCGTCGAGGAGGCGGGCATCATGCCGAACATGCACACGATGTGCGCCTGCGGATGGTATTGGCGGATCAGCCGCAGCATATCGGCATAATCCTGCTGCAATTGTTCTATGGTATAGGCAAAACTGCTGTCGGTAGCGTGCCACATATCGTTTTCGCCCAGCGCTAAAACCACGATATCCGCGTCAAATTGGGCGGGGTCGTATGCCGCCGCATTGTTCGTCGAGCACTGCGTATAAGCGTCATAGGCGCAGATACTTGTATCCTTGACGCACATGCCTTCCAGCGCGATGATGGAAGCCTCGGCGCCCAGCCGTTGCGCCGTCAGATAGGCGAAAGCCTTGGTCGGATCGGAATTTTCCACTTGCTGCGCGCTCTCGGCAGAGGTGCCCAAAGCGCCCGCGCCCGCCGTGATGGAATCGCCCACGACTTCGATTTTCAGTTCCGGTTTTTGCGGCGCGCAGAAAAATTCACCGTCCGTCGCAAAAGCCTCCTCGTCGAGTGCGATGCTTCCGTATTGCGGGCTGGCGGCTTTCAATACGCGTACGGTATGCAGCCCTTCGTCCAATCCTTCCGCGAGCGGAACGGTCATATCCGTATTGGCGTTCAGCACATAGGCAGTGCCTTCCGTTTCGCCGTCTATAAACGCGCGGATCATGCTTTTTTGCCGGGAACGCACCTTCACAGAAAGCTGCGTTCCGTAAAAGGCGACTTCCACGCCCGTGCATACGTTGTCCAGCGTCAACTTGCCGTCAGTAGCGCGGTACACTCTTCCGAACAGGTTGACGTATTCCTCTTCTAAGGAATTGATCTGTTCCGTATTCGCGGAGGCAAGCACTGCTACATTCGCTGTTGCGCTCGCCGCGCCCGTACCTTCCGCCCGGAACGTCACCGTGACGGCCGCCGTACCGGCGGCCACCGCCTGCAGCGCCCCCTCCTCGGATACGGTCACGATTTCTTCATCGTTCGAGGAATAGGTAAAGTTTGCGTCCGTTACGGGCTGCCCGTCCAAAGTGGCGGCAGGGGAAAGGGCGGCGCTGTCAGCCCCCTCGTGCAGCGCCAAAATAAAGTCATCCTGTTCTAAAGTGACTTCCGCCGCGGCGGGGGTGGTGACGGGCGGCGTTTCCTCTTTTCCTCCGTCCGGATCGGGCTGATCGGTATGCGAACACCCGACCATCGGCAGCATCAGGGCCGCGCTCAGCAGCACTGCAAGCGCAGCGCGCCAAAATACCGACAATAAGTTGGTCGTTTTCATCTTTTCTCCCTCTCAAAATGAAAATATTTTTCTTTTTCAACTCAATATTAACGGATATAAGGCATAATGTCAAGTAAAAATTAAAATATTTTTCAAATTCAAAAAATCTTCCTTCAAAAAGCGGGCGCGCCATGCGCCTTCTGTGTATCGCGGCGCCCGCTTATCGCCCTTATGCGGAGGGGCAGCATTTTTTCCGTATGCGTATTGACGGCGCGCCTTGCTTGTGGTATAATAAATAAAATGCGCGGAGGGCGGGCGCTCTCCGGCAAATATACCTGCGAAAAGGATTTACGATCATGTGGTTCGACGAAAGCTGCTTTTATCAGATCTATCCGCTCGGCTATTGCGGGGCAGAAAAGGAGAACGACGGCGGTACGGTGCGCCGCCGTCTGGTCAAAATAGAGGAACATATTCCCGCCATAAAAGAGGCGGGCTTCAACGCGGTGCTCTTTAATCCGCTCTTCGAAAGCGAGCGCCATGGCTACGATACGATCGATTTTTTTAATGTGGATCGGCGCCTCGGCGACAATGACGATTTCAAATTGCTCGTCGCCAAGTTGCATGCGGCGGGCATCCGCGTCGTCCTCGACGGTGTGTTCAACCATGTCGGCAGGCGTTTTTTTGCTTTTGAAGAGGTGAAGCGCCTGCGCGAGAATACAGACAAAAAGGACTGGTTTTACATCAATTTCGGCGGCAATACGCAGTATAACGACGGCTTTTGGTACGAAGGATGGGAAGGGCACATGGAGCTGGTCAAGCTCAACTTGCAAAATGACGGCGTGCTCGACTATATTGCCCGCGCCGTGCGGTTTTGGATAGACGAATTCGGCATTGACGGCCTGCGCCTGGATGTCGCTTACCTTTTGCCCGAGTGGTTCTTCGAATGGCTCCGCCGCGTCGTGCGCGAACGGCGGCAGGACTTTTTTCTGCTGGGCGAGGTGATCCACGGGCAGAATTTCGGCAAAAACCTCACGCCCGACCGCCTCGACTCCATCACCGATTACGAATGTTACAAGGGCCTGACGTCCGCCCTCAATTCCGACAACCTCTTTGAGATAGAGCACTCTCTCGAGCGCCTCTTCGGCGCACAGCCGTGGTGCCTGTACACGGGCAAAAACCTCTTTTCGTTTGTGGACAATCACGATGTGCCCCGCGCCTACACCGCCTTGCAGGATAAGCGCAAGATCTACGCGATGTACGCCATTTTGTACGCGATGCCCGGCATTCCGTGCGTGTACTACGGCAGCGAATACGGTGCAGAGGGCAATAAAGGGCGCGGCGCCGACGGCGACGATGCGCTTCGCCCGCCCGTCGATGCCATCGACCCCGATAAATGCCCTGAACTGACTGCCTTTCTCAAAAAATTGAATGAGATCAGAAAGTCACAGCCCGCCTTCACTTACGGCACATACGATAAATGCGTTTTGAACAACAAATATATGTGCTTCAAAAGGGAAAAGGGTGCTGACCGCATCTACTGTGCCTTCAACATTTCCGACGGCGACGTCACCGTGCGCGTAGAAGAAGCGGAAGGCACCGACCTTTTGACCGGCGAGATCCGCAACCTGAACGACATCTACCTGCCTCCCTTTGCCGTCAAATATTTCAAAAAAATATAAAAGCGAATTGCCTTTTTCCTTAATAAATAATAAAGTAATCAAGGCTTCCCGGCTGCTGCCGAAGGCGGCCGATGAGGGGCGCCTTTCCATGGGCCGCATGCCGAAAAGGAAAATGTTTCGGCATGCGGCCGCTTTATGCGGATTGAAGAGCGGACAGCCGCGTAGACAGGGCCGCGCGGCAAAAGCGCAAAAATTTGTCGAAAATCTCTCAAAATTCATTGACATATATCCCTGCATTCTGTATAATTATTCCTATGAATGTATAAATATTCCGTTATATGGATGAGTATGCGGAATAGAGGAGGATGTGAAAATGGCAGTGGTACTATACATAGTCGTACTGTTGGTATACTTCGCCGTAATGATCTTTATCGGCGTCAAAAACCAGCGCAGCGCGAAGTCCGTACACGGCTATGTATTGGGCGGCAGGTCGGTCGGCCCTTGGCTTTCGGCTTTTGCTTACGGCACTTCGTATTTTTCGGCGGTCATTTTTATCGGCTATGCGGGGCAGTTCGGCTGGAATTTCGGCATCGCGGCGACGTGGATCGGCATCGGCAACGCGGTGCTCGGCTCTCTGCTCGCCTGGGCGGTGCTCGGCAGGCGTACCCGCGTGATGACGCAGCAGCTCGATTCGGCGACCATGCCCGATTATTTCGGCAAGCGCTTTGCAGACGATAAACTCAAAATCGCCGCATCCGTCATCATCTTTATCTTTCTCATTCCGTACACGGCTTCCCTCTATAAAGGTTTGGGCAGCCTGTTCGCCATGGCGTTCGATATCCCGTATTGGGTCTGCATCCTCATCATGGCGGCGGTCACGGCGGTATATGTGCTCATCGGCGGCTATATGGCTACCGTCTGGAACGATTTCATTCAGGGCATCATCATGCTCTTCGGCATCGTCATCATTGTCGCCGCCGTGCTCATGAGCCAAGGGGGCTTGATGGAGGCGCTCACCCAACTCTCTCAAATCCCCGCAGGCGATATGCAGGGCGCGTATACTTCCTTTTTCGGCCCCGATCTGTACGGGCTGATCATGGTCGTTATCCTCACCAGTCTCGGCACTTGGGGCCTGCCGCAGATGGTACAAAAGTTTTACGCCATCAAGAGCGAAGGCGCCATTAAAAAGGGGATGATCATCTCCACCGTGTTTGCGCTCGTCGTCGCGGGCGGCTGCTACTTCCTCGGCGGTTTCGGCAGGCTTTTCGTAGAGGACGCCGCGGGCAATTACGATGCCATCATTCCCGCCATGCTCTCCGAAAGTCTTCCCGTAATTCTCATTGCCCTCGTGCTCATTTTGGTCGTTTCGGCTTCCATGAGCACCCTCTCTTCCCTCGTCATGAGTTCCAGCTCCACGCTCACCCTCGACCTCATCAAAGGGGTCAAAAAAGACCTCAAACCCAAGAGCCAAATGTTTTTGATCCGCCTGTTCGTCGCGGTATTCATTGCAATCAGCGCGGTCATCGCCATCGTGTACGATGCCTACGGGCTTTCCTTCATCGCGCAGATGATGGGCGTAAGCTGGGGCGCGCTCGCGGGCGCTTTCCTCGCTCCCTATCTCTTCAGCCTTTACTGGAAAAGGACAAGCAAGGCGAGCTGCTGGGTCTGCTTTGCCTTCGGCGTCGCTATGAGCATCGCCGCCCTCGTCATCTCGCTGAGCGCGTCGTCGCTGCCCGCTTCGTTTACGGAGTCCTTTATTTATCGCTATTTCTTCGGCTCCTCCATCTATGTGGGGGCGTGGACAATGATCGCGGGCTTTGTCATCGTACCCGTCGTATCCCTCTTCGGCAAAAAGAAGACGGACGGCAAATTGGATCAGCTCTTCAAGCCTTTCGAACAGCTCAGCGAGGCGGTCGAAACGGCCGCGGGCGGATATTTGACCAAAGAGCCGGAACCTTTCGTGCTCGGCGAACCGAGCGAAGATCCGGCTTCCCTTGCGGAAAACGCGCCGAACGAGCAAAAAGATCGATAATTTCATATACTTTCATGATAAAACTGCCGGCAAATCTATTGCGGGCAGTTTTTTTGCGCTCATTTCCTTTTATCCGGTTGACAAAGGTGCGTGTAATAGTTATAATACACTTGTCATCAAAAAGCATGACAAATAGAAGGAGAGTGTTCCGCGCGATCGCGGAACGAAAAGAGTATGAAAGAAAAATTTTTGAAGCACAAAAAGCGTCTGTGCGGATTGGCAGCGGCACTGCTGGCGATCTGCATGATGCTGCCCCTTCTCATTGCCTGCACGTCGGGCAATGATCCGATCGAGAACGATCCTCCCGAAAGTATGAGCGATATCGCCTTTCCGCCCGAAGACGGCTCTTCGCCCGAATCGTACAGCGGGGCGGAAAATATCGCCTATTTGGCGGGCAAACTCTCTCAGCGCGATTATTACCACACCGAATCGGTGGGCACGGTACAGGCGACCGCCCTGTTGGTCGTCAATGCAGGGCAGACCATCTACGGCAGCAAGGATTATAAAGACGGCGTCCTGCTGACCAATTCGGTCAGCATCAGCAACAACGTCTTTGCGCCCTCCAAAGCGATCCAGCGCTTTTACGGCGACGGCAAAGTGGTCGTGCGCGGCGCGGCGTCCGACGTATCCGCTTGGACGAGCAGCGATGTCGAGTGGTCGACCGGCGCGCCCCTCGAAATTTTAGACAAAGAGCAGTCCGAAGAGCGCTACGGCGTGTGGGCAAGCGAACTTTCCGACTATGTCATCACCAAAAATACCGTTTTGGAATCTTCATCGCTGACGCAGGAGAGCGGCCGTTACGTTTTGACCGTCAAGCTCGATCCGGATGCTTCTACCTATTATTATAGGAAGCAGATGGTGACGATGGGCAACCTCGACGAGCAGCCTTCCTTCTCTTCCGTGCAGCTCACATTTACGTTCGGCGAAGACTGGACGGTATACTCGATCGGGATCGAAGAGGAATATTCCTCCAAAAAGATCATATCAGCATCCTGCAAGGGGAGCTCCGTCATCACCTTCTCTTATGACGAAGGGGATGTAGACGTTTCCGCATACGAATCTTATTTTAAACAGTATGCGAGCGCTCCCGTCACGGATCCGGAGAAAGAGGAAGAACTGACCGCGGCGGACTATCTCGGCTATGGCCTCGCGCCCTTCCTGACGGAAGAAGTCGCGCTGCATGCCGATGTAACGGTGGGCGGTGCATCCGTCTCCTCGCAGATCTTGCTGGATATCCGCGATCTGACTTTCCGCTCCCTGAAGGGGCAAATCGGTTCGCTGACCTTTGCCTGCGACGGTGAAAAAGTCTACCTTTCCTATAAAAACATGCAGGGGTACATAGCGATTTCCGATGCGCTTTCGCTGTTCGGCGGCGCCTCGCTGCCCGCGGCAGAAACGGGCTTTGCCATCGATACCGATGCGCTCCTCGAAGATCTTTTCAATGCAGAGATCGCAAAAGACGGCGATCAAGTGACCCTCTCCTGCACGCTCGATCTGGGCGCCTTGCAGATCCCCGTCCGTTTCGGATTTAACGGGCAGGGCAAGGAGGTCACGTTTGCATATGCCGACGCACAGCTCACCGTGGGCGGCACCGAAATGACCGTCCATGCAGAACCCGCCTCCGAAAAACCCGCGATCTCTGTGCCCGAAAAGGCCGTCGATCTCTATCCGTACATCGCAAGCGCCGTCAACTTGGTCAACGGCGGTAAATACGAATTCACCGTCGATTATGCGGACGCGGCGCTCGGCCTTTCCGTCAACGGCGATCTTCTCGTCGACGCGGCGGACGGCGTCGCGGCATCGGGCAATTTGGAAATCGTCTTGGCAGGGCAGTCTATCCCCGTTTCGTTCACCTGCGTCGACGGCACGGTCTATCTGCGCCTCTTCAATATCGGGGTGAAGGCCTCCGCGGAAGAGATCGGCGCCATCGTGAACGAGCTCTTGTCGCAGGCGAATGTAACGCTCCCCGAAATTCCGCAGGTGAGCGTGGGCGAGATCGTCGCTTCGATCGTGTCTATACCCTTCGATATGATCATCAAGGATGTGACCCTGACGGAAGACCGCTTTGCCGCCGTCGTCAATGTCGACGCGCTGCTCAGCGCTCTGACGGGCAGCCAGATCGCTTTGGGCGACATCGAAGCCGCTTATACCCTTGCCGAAGGCAAATTCACCGTGGCGGCGATGGGGGCGGAGATCGCCTTCTTCGGCAGTGAAAACAGCGTTTCCGTGCCCGACGGCGACTATATCGAACTTTCCTATTTGGTCGGCTTTTTCAATGCCGAATCGTTCGGCTTCAGCTTCCGGTACGGGCAGGACGGCGCGCCTCTCTGCATCACGGCGGAGGGCCGCATACAGCCCGCGGCGGACGCCGAAGGGGCGGCAATGCCCTCGTTGCAAGCGCGTGTTTTGATCGCCGAAGGAGAATCTTCTCACTATGTAGAGGCAGTATTGACCGGCGGAGCGCTGTGGGCAAGCTATTCGACTTCCGCATTCGGAGCGGAAACGGCGCTGAAAATAACTTTACCCGCTTCTTCCCTGGCGGAAGCGGTGCAGGGGCTCCTTCCCGTTTTAGATCTGCTCGGCATCGACCTTTCCGGCATCGATTGGAACGGCATCCTTGCGGGGATCCTGCAGGGTGCTCTGCCCGCGCTGAACGAGCTGGAGCTGACGGCGGGAACGGACGAAAGCGGCAACCAAACGCTTACCGCCTCATGCGGTGCGATCGCAGCGACCCTCACGGCGGAAAAGGAGAGCGAACCGATCGCTGCGCCCGAAAACGCGGCGGATTATATGGATCTCTCCTTCCTCCCTCAGTTGGCGGGCGATCTTACCAATACCGTTTCTCACATCGGCACGGGCTTTGACATTTCGGCAAAGTTATATGCTTCCATGGGCGGACAGTCGATCGTAGATACCGATGTAAGCGTCAAGATCGCTTTGGACGAAAGCGGCGAACTGCGCGCTCAAATTACATTGAATATCAGCGGCTGGGCGCTTCTCTTCGCCGGCGAAGCAAAGACGGAGATCGTCATTCAGGGCGGTAATATCTATATCGTGCGCGAGCAGACCTCTGTTTATGATGCGGTGACTGGTTTACCCACACCTTTGGAGCAGCCCGTCGTCGAGCGCCGTGCCATGACGATGGCGCATTTTGCAAATACGGTTGAAGAACAAATTTATTTTGCATTGAATGTCAGCGATACGCTGAAATCATTGATCGATGCGATGAGCGGAATGCTGACGGGCACACCCGGCGATGTCGGGGAATGGTTTACGGTGGGCAAAATCGTCCGCACGGATGCGGAAACGGGCGAAAATGCAGAACTCAGCTTTGAAGAAGGCTATGCCGTAACGTTGGATATCGGCAAGATACTCGGCGGCACCCTTCTCAGCGGACAGGTTACGCTCAACATTTTCCGCGATGACGCTAACGGACTGACTTCCATCGAAGCAGAAGGTGCACTGAGCGCCATGGGCTTTTTGAATTTGGATCTATTGGGCACGAAGATCACCGTCAACGATCCCGGTGCGCCCGTCGATATGAGCGCGGCGGGGCAAACGGTCGCGTCTTTGGCACAGGCGTTCGGCTATGCCGACGAGGCGGCTTTCGCCGCCGCCGTCGCCCAAAGCGGTTATCTCACGCTGCCGCAGGCAGAATAAAACAAATGTGTTCCGTATCCCCGCAAAAATTGCGGGGATATTTTTTACCAAAAACGCTTTACAATTTCAAATAAATGTGATATGATTAAAATAACATCTCAATAGAGAACGCTGTGAAGCGGAACAGTACCCCGAATTTCAGGTACACAGAGAACCGTCGGTCGGTGTAAGGCGGTCGAAGATTTCGGGAGAACTCGCCGCCGAGCGGCCTGCCCGAAAGGTTACCCGAGTAGAGGCAGGACGGGAACTCGCCGTTAAAAGAGTGGAATATGCGCCGGAAAAGGCAAGTATTTTGCAGAGTGCGCGCCGCAGGGCGCGAAAAGGAGTGGTACCGCGAACCCGATTTCGTCTTCTTACAGAGGAAATCGGGTTTTTAATTTTAAATCTTCGCAGTGCGGGCGGCGGCGCTGCGGGGGAACGCAGCGCCGCCGAAGTTTTGCAGACAAGGAGAAAGCTATGAAAAATTTTCAAAAGTATACCAAACAATACTATATGCCGCCCGTGCGCTGTATGGATTGGGCGGAAAAGGACAGCGTCGAAAGAGCGCCCGTATGGTGCAGCGTCGATTTGCGCGACGGCAACCAGGCGCTCATCGAGCCGATGAGCCTCGAGCAGAAAGTGGAATTTTTCAAGCTGCTCTTGCGCGTGGGCTTTAAAGAGATCGAGGTCGGCTTTCCCGCCGCGAGCGATACCGAATACGCCTTTCTGCGCACGCTGATCGAAAACGATCTCATTCCGGACGATGTGACCGTGCAGGTGCTCACGCAGGCGCGCGAGCACATCATCCGCAAAACGTTCGAAGCGATCAAGGGCGCCAAAAACGTCATCGTGCACGTCTACAATTCCACCTCCGTCGCCCAGCGCGAACAGGTATTCAAAAAGGATAAGGCGGCTGTTTTGAAAATCGCCGTAGACGGAGCCAAGCTCTTAAAACAGCTCACCGACGAGGCGGGCGCCGATTATCGCTTTGAATACAGCCCCGAAAGTTTTTCGGGCACGGAACCCGAATACGCGCTCGAAGTATGCAACGCCGTTTTAGACGTTTGGCAGCCCACGGCAGACAGAAAGGCTGTCATCAACATCCCGACCACGGTCGAAAACGCGATGCCGCACGTCTTTGCCCAGCAGTGCGAGTATATCTCCAAAAATCTCAAATACCGCGAGAACGTGCTCTTGAGCCTGCATCCGCACAACGACCGCGGCTGCGGCGTCGCCACGGCGGAAATGGGGCTTTTGGCGGGCGCCGACAGGGTAGAGGGCACCCTCTTCGGCAACGGCGAGCGCACGGGCAACGTCGATATCGTCACCCTCGGCATGAACATGTATTCGCAGGGCGTCGACCCGCAGCTCGACTTCTCCTTCATGCCCGAGATATGTGCCAAATATACCGAATATACGCAGATGGAAGTTTCCCCCCGCCAGCCGTATGCCGGCGCGCTCGTGTTCGCGGCGTTCTCCGGCTCCCATCAAGATGCGATCGCCAAAGGCATGCAGTGGCGCAAAGATCACAACATGCCCCATTGGAATGTACCCTATCTTCCCATCGATCCGACCGATGTGGGCAGGGAATACCAAACGGACGTCATCCGCATCAACAGCCAGTCCGGCAAGGGTGGCGTCGGCTATATCTTGCAGGAAAATTACGGCTTGAACCTGCCGCCTAAATTCAAAGAGGCGATGGGGTATGCCGCAAAGGGCGTATCTGACAGGACGCATAAAGAGTTAAAGCCCGCTGAAGTCTATCAGGTCTTTTTGGATGAATTTGTAGAAAACCGCCGCGCTTTCGATATCCCGGAATGCCACTTCAAGCAGATCCCCGAAGGCATCACCGCCACGGTTACCGTCATGCAGAAGGGCAAGAGGGCGGACGTCGTTGCCGACGGCAACGGCAGGCTCGACGCCGTCACCAATGCCCTAAAAAAATACTTTGGCGTCGACTTCACGCTGACGACCTACGAACAGCACGCGATGAGCGAAAAGTCCGATTCCAAGGCGCTCTCCTTTGTGGGGGTAGAGCAGAACGGCAAATATTATTGGGGCGCCGGCGTCGACGAGGACATCATCCAATCCTCCATCAACGCCTTGGTCGCCGCACTGAACAACTATTTTGCCGAGTAAACGAAATAAATAGTAAAAGAGGCGCCCGCAGTGCTTTTGCACTGCGGGC
>CAJFGA010000042.1:15382-18137 GCA_904374385.1 uncultured Clostridia bacterium
TGTTTCAAAAGATCTTATTGCCTCATCAGGCGCGCATATTCTTCGTCGATGGCGGCAAAATACCGCACGAAGCACTTGTAAAAGCCGCGGCTGTCCTTCGTGATATACGGTTTTTCGGGAGGGCCTTCCAGCGACAATTCATCCAATGCATAGCCGCCGTTGACCTTCCAGCCCTCCAAAAAACCGATGCGGATCGCGTCGTTCGGGCAGTAAAAAGAACAGCGCATGCACATGTCGCAGCGGTGCCCGAATTTGATTTTTTCCTTTTCCAGGCGGATATTGTCCTCCGGGCAGTTTTTTACGCACAGGCCGCACTTTGTGCATTTGTTTTTGTCGATGCGATAAAAAAAGGAGTTGACCGCCCCGCCGATTTTTTGTATGGAAACGGCCGCCGAAGCGATATTGTAAGCGATATTGGAAGAAATTTTGTGCGCCGTGCCGTCCTCCAAATTTTTCAGCATGATCTCCATCAGCTTTGCGTCTTTGTCGAGGATTTCCCGCACGAAATCGCGCGCAAAGGGAAAGTGGATGTTATACGGCATCACAAAGTGATATTCTCCGGCAAAGGCGGCTTTTCTTTTCCGCATGCGCCGCAGAAGGATGCGGCTGGAGGCGTTGTTCATCCCAAACGTTTCGCCGCTGTTTTTATAGATAAAGAACTTTTGCCCCGCCGCAACGTTCAGCTGTGCAATATAACGGTTAAAGGGCAGGGGCGAGTTGAATCCGTAAATAGGATAGCCGAAGCCGATCAGATCGTAGTCCCGCACGTCGATCGCGGCCGTCCCGCGCCGAATTTCCACGCGTTCGACGGTATGCCGCCGCGCAAGCAGCGCCTTTTCCAGCCTGTCCGTCAAAAACCGCGTATGATAAGTGCCCGTATAATAGACGAGGAGTATCTTCATAAGCGCACCATCTTCTTGTCGATCAAAAATGATATATGATCGCGTACCGTCTCTTCGAGCGGGCGCGGCGCATATCCGAAGGCGCGCTCGCTCTTTCCGATCGGAAAGTCCGTCCTTTCCCGCAGTGCCGCCAGCGCCGCCGCCGTGTAGAGCGGGCGCTTTTTTCTGATTTTGGCGGCGCAATATAAAAAGGGCAGCCCCGCGTATGCGATCCAAAGGGGAAGGGTCGGGATCTTTTTTCGGCCCGTCATTTCGGAGATGACATGCAGGCAGTCGTCGATCTTATCCGGCCGGTTCGCAAAAATGTAGGTTTCGCCGCGGGCGGCGCGCTCCGCGATGGCGGGCAGCACGTCGGCAACGTCGCGTATGTCAAAATCATTGTACCCCGCATTGACCGAAGCGGGCAGCCGCCCCTCTATGTAGTCGATAAACATCTGCGTCATATGGCTCTTGCTGTAGTCGCCGGGGCCGAGCACGCTCGCGAGCATCAATATGCTCGCATCCAGGCCGCGCGTGCGCACGGCATCCAAAACGATCTTATCCGCCTCGCTCTTGGCGCGCGGATATCCTTTTCTCGTGTTAGAAGGATCGGGCGAGTAATTGACTTCTTCATCCGGAAAGTATCCGCGCGGGAAAGCCTCGGTAGAGGAGATATGCAGCAGCTTTTTTGCGCCGTATGCGCAGCAAGCGTCGACGACGTTTTGCGTGCCGCGCACGGTCACTCCGTACAGTTCTTGGGCCGAAGCTTCGCCGATCGTCACCTTTGCCGCCGTATGGATCACGCAAAACGGCCCGTCTCCGTCGAACAGCTTGTTCACGTCTCGGCTGTCGGCGATATCGCCGAACACCAGTTCCGGCGCGCCGTCGGCATATACGGCCGCCGCTTTTTTCGGGCTTCTTGCCAATCCGATGACGCGGCACCCCTCTGCGAGCAGCTTTTTCGTCAATACGTTGCCCACATAGCCGGTACAGCCGGTCACGATGTAAGTCATGTTTTTATCCATTTTTCCACCCCTTCGTGCTTTTTTGGGCCGAACAGATGCGCTGTTGTCCCTTTTGTCATATAAATTTATGACTTTTATAAGATTTTACCACGATTGCACGCAAAAGTAAACGATTTTAAAGAATTTCCTGTAAACGCCCCGCTTTTCCCTGAAGGCAATCGGAAAATTCGTGTAAATTTTTTTATTGTATAAAAATCCTTCCCCTTAAGGTAAAGTATAAAAATTCGTGTAAATTCTTTTATTGTATAAAAATCCTTCTCCTTAAGGTAAGGCATAAAAATTCGTGTATATTTTTTCATTATATAAAAAAGCCTTCCCCCTTAGGGGGAAGGTGGCGGCGAAGCCGACGGATGAGGGGAAATCTCAACGGCCCTCCGTTTGTTGTCCCGCAAATCCCGCCGGATCGATATAAGTCGAAACCATGATCCATTTTATCATACAAGAAAAAAATTCTCAAATATTTTAGGATCAATACAGCATATTGGAATCTAAAAATAAAAAAATTATGTTATTCCTTATAAAAAGAATGTCTGTAGAGAAAATCCTAATGCCGGTCTATGTTAAAAGAATAGAAAAAGTTATAGATTATTGATATAATATATATGCTTAGAAACAAATTGAATCGGAGTAAAAAATTATGTCGATATTACTAGATTATCAACAGCGTGAACAAATACATTATAATGCTACAATGTTTCCTGTGGAATATTTTTGTGACGAACTGGCATCTCTCCCCAATAGAGCCGGGCCTTTGCATTGGCATACCGAATTTGAGATTGCCACTGCATTAAGCAGTGTTTTGGACTTTCAAGTCGGGCAACAGCATATTAAATTGAAAGCGGGAGAAAG
>CAJFGA010000043.1 GCA_904374385.1 uncultured Clostridia bacterium
TAAAATTATAATATAAAAGCCGATGAATTGCAAGCAAAATTCATCGGCTTTTGCAAATATTTTTTATACTTCAATTTCCGGACGCTGCGTCGAGCAAAAGTTTATCGGCAAGCAAGGCAATAAACTCGCTGTTTGTCGGCTTTTCCGTTCCGATATATACGCGAACGCCAAAAATAGAGTTGATCGCATCGATCCTGCCCTTATTAAAGGCGACCTCGATACTGTGACGAATCGCGCGCTCCACTTTGCTCGGCGTCGTAGAAAACTTTTCCGCAATTTTAGGATATAGTTCCTTGGTGATATTGTTGATGATCGAAGGATTTTCTACCGCCATTTTTACGCCTTCTCTCAAATAACCGTAGCCTTTGATGCTTGCGGGAATTCCGATGGAAATAAAAATATTGCTGATCTTTTCGTCCATACTCGCCGCCATGCGCCTTTCGCGAAAGCCGCCGGTACTCCCTGCGGGTTTTACTTCGCCCGTCATTTCCTTGACGCGTTCTGCGATCAACTCTGCCGAAACGGGTTTCATCAGGTAGTACTTCGCACCCTTGGAAAGCGCCTTGGAAATGAGCGCGTCATCGCTAAAATTGCCGATCGCAATAACGCTGCGCTTGCCGGGGATCTCTTTCAGCTTGTCCAAAACGCCAAATCCGTCGATCTCTTTAAGCACCATTCCTACAACGACAACATCTGCCGAAAATTGTCTGACATACTCCAGGCCGACACTGCCGTCATCCGTGACCCCACTGATCTCCATCCCTTCACGGGTCAACTGTTCGGCGATCTCCTTTGCAAAATCGCCATTACCTTCCATAATGATCACTTTTGTCATATCGGTTACCTCTCTGTATTTTGTATATCCGATTATACAGCAGAGGCTCAGATTTGTAAAGTATTTTTGTAAAATTATCGAAAAATAAATGTACAAATATTGTCGAATTTTGTATAATTTTAATTATCAAAATATTTATGCAAATTTTTATGTCTATTTTTATATAAAAAAAGCCTTAAATTGCCGACAAACAATTTCTCGATCGCAGAGGCACCGTACCCGGCTCTCTCAAAAAACATGCGTAAGCGATCGGCATCCTCATAATGAGATAGTCCTTGCGGCAAATCCGCCGTACCGTAAAAATCGGTGCCGAAACAGAAATGTCCGCACCCGAATTTCTGTACGCAATAATCCATATGTCGGAACACATCTTCCGCCGCTGCATTATTGTTTAAAAAAGAACGTACAAACGCAATGCCGATCAATCCGCCTCGCGCAACAATTTCGCGTATCTGCCAATCCTGCAGATTGCGCGGATGATCATAGAGCGCCGCCGCGCATGTATGGGAATCGACGACCGCATCCGTTAAATCAAGGACGCGCGCAAACGCCTTTTTCCCGAGATGAGCGCAATCGACGGCGATCCCTTTTCGCGCAAATGCGCGCACCGCGGCTTCCCCTGACGGCTTCAGCCCCACATCCTCCATACAGCCGCCGGCGAGCTCATTTTCAAAATTCCAAGTGAGCGAGGCATACACGGGCGCATACTCTGCCAAAATCTCCACCCCGACGCGCGCAGCATAGCCTGCGTCTTCCAAACCTAAAAACTGATTTTGCGCATGCTCTTTTTGAAACCGCCGCAGAAGTGATTCAATCTCGCCGAAACAGCGTTCCCCTCTGTAAAGCGCACAAACCATAAATTTTGCCTGCTCCGCAATCGCCGGAAGCTTTTCCTTCCCTTCCGTCAAATAATCGTTATGGAAGTCTGCAATCATATATAATATGGATATGCAGCCGGATCTTTCCGCAGACACAATCAATACCAGCCGAAATAGTTTCCCCCGTTACTTTGCCCTATCCTTGTCTACTCCCGCCGGGGAACCGCTTTTGGCGGATGAGGGGAGCAGCTATCCGTCTCTCCCCCCCTTCAGTTACCATCGGCGAAAGCTCTCTCTGAGTGGATGCCCTCTTTTGTTTACTCGGTCACTTTCCGCGGCGGCCATAACGAAAAAGCCCTGTCTTCGCTCATCGGCTTTGCCTGCCCCGGTGTCCGCGGCTATCGCGGGGTTTTGGGGATACAAAAAGAGAGCGGGGATGGACTCCCGCTCTCTTTTTTATTTTTTCGATCATCTCGCTCTTTTCGGTTCAGGATATTCGACCCCAAACGTTTCCGCCGTGACCTTTTCCATGATCTGCGGTTCGCGCGGCCTATCGCGCATGTCCGTGTCGACTGCAGCGATCTCGTCTACGACTTCCATCCCCTCAATGACTTTGCCGAATGCCGCATACTGCCCGTCGAGATGTGCGGCATTCTCGTGCATAATAAAAAATTGAGACCCTGCACTGTCCGGCAACATAGAACGGGCCATCGAAAGCACCCCTCTGAGGTGCTTGATATCGTTTGCCGCAAAACCATTAGCGCGAAATTCCCCCTTTATGGAATAGCCGGGGCCGCCCGTACCGTTGCCCGCAGGGTCTCCCCCCTGGATCATAAACCCTGCTATGACCCGATGAAAGCTGAGTCCATCATAAAAGCCGCCCTTTACGAGGGAAAGAAAATTATTGACCGTATTGGGCGCCTTATCGGGATAGAGTTCCGCTTTGATCGTTTTGCCGTTCTGCATCCGGATAGTTACGATGGGATTCATCATCATTCCTCCTTTTCCAAGTCTTCATATTTCTGTACAAGCACGCCCGCCTCTTTGAAAAGCTGTACGGAAAACTCATCCGGATAACCTTCTTTATAGACGACGCGCGCGATGCCCGCATTGATAATCATTTTCGCACAGATGACGCAGGGCTGATGCGTACAATACAGCGTTGCCCCGCCGATCTTGATACCCAACCGCGCCGCTTGGATAATGGCATTCTGCTCGGCATGCACTGCGTAACACAATTCCTGCCGCGTGCCGCTCGGCACATTGAGCTTGCGGCGCAGGCATTCTCCCTTATCCACACAACTTTGAATGCCCGCAGGGGCGCCGTTATAGCCGGTTGTCAAGACGCGCTTGTCCAACACGATGACTGCGCCGACGTGCCTGTTCTCCTGGAAACAACTCGACCATCCGGCCACCGTTTCCGTAAGTTCCATAAAGCGCTTATCCCACTTATTCATACCGCGCATCCTCCCCGCTCCGTTCTTTTTATTATTGTAGCATAAATAAACACAAAATGCAAGCGAGCTGAAAAAACACATGCCGAGCGCCCCCGTTTTTTAATTTTTAGCACTTTTACAAAAAGAGTGCTAAAAATTTCCGTTTTTTGGCGTAAAACGTTTGACATTTATTTTCGATTGTATATAATATATAGTAAATTAGCACTCAGTAGTAACAAGTGCTAAATTGAATCGGAAAATATTTTGGAGGCAAAAATTCTATGAACATCAAACCTTTATTCGATAAAGTGGTTGTCGAAAGCGTAGAAAAGGAAGAGAAGACCAAAAGCGGCTTTATTCTTCCCTCTTCCGCGCAGGAAAAGCCGCAGACCGCGCGCGTCGTAGCCGTCGGCCCCGGCGGTACGGTAGACGGTAAAGAAGTCAAGATGGTCGTCAAAGTCGGAGACACCATCCTCTACTCGAAATATTCCGGAAGCGAGTTCAAAGTGGACGGCAAAGAATTTACGATCATCAAACAGGGCGATATTCTCGCCATCGTCGAGTAAAGCTGCATAGAAAGTATTTTAGGAGGAACTAATTATGGCTAAACAGATCAAATACGGCGACGACGCCAGAAAGGCTTTGGAAAAGGGCGTCAACACGCTTGCGGATACGGTAAAAATCACGCTCGGCCCGAAGGGCAGAAATGTTGTTCTCGATAAGAAATTCGGCGCCCCCCTCATTACAAACGACGGCGTGACGATCGCCAAGGAAATCGAACTGGAAGATCCGTTCGAGAATATGGGCGCACAGCTCGTCAAGGAAGTTTCCACCAAGACGAACGATGTGGCGGGCGACGGCACCACTACCGCCGTGGTTTTGGCGCAGGCAATCATCCGTGAAGGGCTGAAAAATCTTGCAGCGGGTGCAAATCCCATTATTTTGAGAAAGGGCATCGATAAGGCGGTCGACACAGCAGTCGAAGAAATCAAAAAGATCTCTAAAACGGTGGACAGCAAACTCGCGATCGCACAGGTCGCCTCTATTTCTGCGGGCGATGAAACGGTCGGCCAGCTCATTTCCGATGCGATGGAAAAGGTCGGCAAGGACGGCGTCATCACAGTGGAAGAGGGCAAGACGATGAATACAGAGCTGACTACCGTTGAGGGCATGCAGTTCGACAGAGGTTATGCCTCCGCTTACATGGTCACCAACACCGACAAGATGGAGGCCGTGCTCGATTCCCCTTATATCCTCATTACGGATAAAAAGATCTCCAATTTGCAAGAGATCCTGCCGATCATCGAGCCTTTGGCACAGCAGGGCGCAAGGCTGCTGATCATTGCGGAAGACGTTGAAGGCGATGCGCTCGCAGCGCTTATCGTCAACAAGCTGAAAGGCGTATTCAATTGCGTAGCCGTCAAAGCGCCCGGCTTCGGCGACAGGAGAAAGGCGATGCTCGAAGACATCGCGATCCTGACAGGCGGCACCGTCATTTCTTCCGATCTCGGTTACGAGTTTAAGGATGTTACTCCGGATATGCTCGGCAGAGCGGCGCAAGTCAAGGTCGATAAAGACAATACGACGATCGTCAGCGGCGCAGGCGATTCTGAAAACATCAAGGCGCGCGTAAACGCCATTAAGGCGCAGATCGCCGAAACGACTTCCGATTATGACAGAGAAAAACTGCAGGAGCGTCTCGCCAAGTTGGCGGGCGGCGTCGCGGTCATCAACGTCGGCGCGGCAACGGAAGTAGAAATGAAGGAGAAAAAGCTGCGCATCGAAGATGCGCTCGCTGCGACACGCGCAGCGGTCGAAGAAGGGATCGTGCCTGGCGGCGGCGTAGCGCTCCTCTCCACTATCCCGGCACTCAAAAAGCTCATCGATTCCCTCGAAGGCGACGAAAAGACGGGTGCGCAGATCATCCTCAAAGCCGTGGAAGAGCCCATCCGTCAAATCGCAAAGAATGCCGGATTGGACGGCTCTGTAATCGTCGAAAAGATCATTTCCGCGAAGAAAGCAAACTATGGCTTTGATGCGCTTAAAAACCGTTATACCGATATGGTGGAAAGCGGTATTATCGATCCGACCAAGGTCGCAAGGAGCGTATTGCAAAATGCTGCTTCCGTAGCGGCGACCCTGCTCACGACGGAAAGCGTTGTGACCGATATCCCTGCACCCGAACCCGCAGCGCCTGCCGGCGGCGGAATGGGCGGCGGCATGTATTGATCCAAACGATAATAAATGAAACCCAAAAGAGAGAGGTTTTACTAAAACCTCTCTCTTTTATATTTCGGCGATCAATATATATCCAAACTAAAACTTTCGCCATTGAAATCAGAACAAATCAATTTACTGGGAACACTTCTTTTTGCTTCGTGTCTTTTTGTTTCGGCACAAATCTCCACTGCGTTTTCTTGAGAAATTTTTTCTTCCGCTATAAATTCGTAAACGCCCATTCTCATTCCATTTTTATATTCTTCTATCCTCTGAAGAAACAGCAACCAGCAACCGCTCCGCCAAGCCTTTTGCACGCAAGTATTCTTCTATATCTGCCTTTTTGCAAACCCTTGTGAGAATAGGAACCTCCTTTCGCCTTTATTTCTTTTCCACCAGTAGAGCTATCGTCGGCGAATCGCCGGCATAAGGTGCACCCGCAACGTCGCTCCACGCACTGTGCACGGAAAACCCTGCGCTGCATACCTCCTCTATCAACTCTTCCTGCGAAAAACAGGTATTCCAAATATTATACTCGTAAAGCGCTTTTGCCGTCAAAACGATTGCCCGCTCCAAAGTTACCCGAGGCGAATACCGGTAACGGCCGCACCATAAAACATGCTCGCCCGCATTCCAAAAGCCGCCGTTCGGGCAAACCTCCCATGTTTGATTTTCCGTAAAATCCCTCCAATAAACCGGAGAGAATACATCTAATAGAAATTTCCCGCCCGTTTTTAAGCTGCAAAAAACTTTTTTTAAGATAATTTGCCGTTCTTGCGGCGTCAAAGCGCCGTAATCACAGTAAATCATGCCGGCAAAGTCAAACGACTGTTTTCCCAACTCAGCCGTAAGATAATTTTGGCAGATATATCGGATAGGCAGCCTATGCTCTTTTGCAGAATGCACCGCATAGGCTATAGATCGCTTGGAAATATCCATGCCCGTGACACGGTATCCGCAGCGGGAAAAGCGTTCGGCATATAATCCGGGCCCGCATCCTAAATCCAAAAGATTTGCATTTTTATGCGGAGGGGTCAGCCCCTTGATCCATTGTACGGAACGATCGATAAAGGCCTCGTTGCGGCTGGCGCCGTCGGATACAGGATTGAGATGCGCTTTAAGCATCTGCGCAGAGATGTGATCATCATCCCAAAACGGCACAGATGACCTTTTATACAGCGGAGGCCGAGGTAGCACCTGTGCCAATTCGTCATAGATCTTCATCATTTACCTCGAAATTATATCGTGATTTCCCCATGCATCGTACTTATATTGTACCACAACATTTCCGTTGCTGTCAATAAGTGCGCAATTTTCACATAAAATAAGCGGCAGAGAAAATTCTCTGCCGCTTATTTTAATTTTGTTCTATCTTATATCCTTTCAATTTGTGTTATACAGTATTGCTTGTTGTTTCTTCGAAAACATTGTTATTTATAAATCTTACATTACCGCTTTCATCCTCAAAACCAAAATACATCATTTTCGCTTCCCCAACACTTCGCGGCGATAGCGCTTGAAAAGCGCCAAAAGTTTATCTTTCTCAAAGTTTGTACCACGGATCCACGACTCGTAACGTACGCCGTTGTATGCCGCTTTAAAACCGGCGGATACAAAACCGTTACGCTCATAAAAAGTCTTGCGACGCAGACGCTGCTTAAAGTTTTTAGCATGCGCGTCGCATTCTTCCATATCCAAAACGATCGGCTGCGAAAATTTAGACGCAATATCCGCCAAAATAGCTGAACCGTAACCCTTTGAACGAACGGTTTCGTCCACCGCTAAATAAAACAGATAAGCAAGGCTGCTGTCCGCAACGAGATAAGCAAAGCCGACAAAACATCCCCGATCGTAATAGGCATACCAAATCACGAGCGGCGAACAGATCGATCTCTTCAAGACGCGGAACGGCAGGCGCTCCTTTTGGGGGAAAGAGCGCTTATACAATCTTTTCATTTGATTCCAAGTTGGACACGATTGGTCGACCAAAATTGATACTAATTCCATAGAAATATCAAATATTACACAGTAATATGCCTGAAATAAATCCGCCGCAATGGCACTAAATCAACTTTTCAAGGATCTTTGTAAGCGCGTATTTACAGTGCTCGTAGGTAAGCCCGCCCTGAAAATAGGCGATATACGGCTCTTTAATGGGCGCATCCGCCGACAGTTCGATCGAAGCCCCCTGCACAAAAGTTCCGGCAGCCATGATCACCTGTTCCTGATAGCCGGGCATATCCCACGGCTCAAGAGTGACAAAGCTATCCACGGGAGAAGCCTCCTGCACTGCCTGAATAAAGGCGATCAATTGCTCTTTTGTATCGAACCGTATTGCCCGCGTAATGTCGTAAGGAGAAGCGGAAAGAGAAGGTGACGTCGTATAGCCGAGATCGGAAAGGCAGGCGCCGATCAACAGGCTGCCCTTGATCGCTTGACAAACGACATGCGGCGCCAAAAAAAGCCCTTCATAAAAGTATTGATATCCAAAAGCATAAGAACCGACTTCAGCCCCGACCGAGGGCGCCGTCATCCTGCCCGCAATGCGGTCTATAAACTCGCGCTTTCCGACAATATACCCCCCCGTCGGCGCAATGCCGCCACCGGCATTTTTGATCAAAGAACCGACGGCTATATCCGCGCCATTTTCGGTCGGTTCCGTCTTTTCAACAAATTCGCCGTAGCAATTATCCACAAAAATACAGCCTGTAAACCCCTGCGCGCGTACAAAGGCCGACGCCTTGGCAATTTTTTCTTCGCTGAGGGCATCCCTCCAAGCGTAGCCGCGCGAACGCTGTATAAAGACAACTTTGACGCTTTGATCGCAAAGCCCCTCTGCTATCGCGCGATAATCGAAATCGCCGCCCGACAATTCACACTTTTTAAAACGAATACCATAATCCGCAAGAGAGCCGTTGTCCTTTCCTTCGATCACTTCTGTAAGCGTATCATAAGGCGCACCAGAAATGGAAAAGAGCGTATCGCCCGCTTTCAAAACACCGAAAAGCCCAACCGTCAATGCGTGTGTGCCCGAAACTATATTGGGGGAAACAAGCGCCGCCTCCACCCCGAACGCATCGGCAAAAAGCGCATTCAGCGCATCTCTCCCTTCGTCACCGTAACCATATCCCGTCGTCTGCACAAAGTGCCGCAGCGCAATTTTATTTTTTCGGAACGCCTCCATCACTTTGCATTGGTTATGATACGCGATCTCTTCCGCGTTGGCGAAGCGATCGCTGAGTTTGTTTTCATTTTTTTTGATCAATTCTTCAATATTCATCCAGCAGCCTCTCTATTTTTTCTATGTTGCTTTCTTCCGGATCCAGCCAAAGCAAATTGGGTAATTTCTTAAAAAAAGTGATCTGCCGTTTGGCATAACGGCGCGTATTTTGCTTTATCATGTCAGACATAGTACTGTATGAAATTCGATTTTGCAGATATTCCAGCACTTCTTTATACCCGATTCCCTGCATACATTGAAATGTTTCATCGACCCCCCTGCGATATAGGTTTTCCACTTCCTCAACGAGCCCCTCCGAAAGCATGTTGTCTACGCGGCGCTCGATCCGCGCATATAGGGTCGCGCGCGGATATTCAAAAGCAACGGCGATATAGTTGCGCTTTGCTTCAAAACCGTCGCACTGCTGAGATTTTTTTCTTCCCGTCAGACGATAAATTTCCAGCGCCCTGATCACCCGCTTGACATCATTGGGATGCAGCACAGCCGCACTCTCTGCATCAACGGCGCCAAGCATCGCATGGAGCACGTCCCTGCCCTGTTCCTCTGCAATTTTTTCATATTCGCGGCGGATATTTTCGTCCGCAGGAACACCTCCGAGCCCGCGCGAAAACAGCAGAGATTGGATATAAAACCCCGTACCCCCGCAAATCACGGCGGGAACATTCCTCTTAGCAAGCGTGGAAAGAACCCGCTCCGCCCCCTTTTCGTAATCGCTGACGGAATATTTCTGCGTCGGTTCAGCCACATCGATCATATGATGCGGGATAGAGCGCATCTCTTCCGGCGTCGGCTTTGCTGTGCCGATATTCAGCCCTCTATAGACGAGCATACAATCGGCGGAGACGACCTCTCCGCCGATTTTTTCCGCCATGTCGACGGCAAATCCGGTTTTCCCCGACGCGGTAGCGCCGCATACGACCAAGGTTTTCACTTAAACAATCCTTTTAAACATTTTTTCGATTTCATATTTAGTAAGCTTTACGGCGACAGGTCTTCCGTGCGGACATTTTAACCCCATATCACCGTGCAGCATGGCAAACAATTTTTCTTTTTCAGAGTCTGTGAGCATCATTCCGCCCTTGACAGCATGTTTACAGGCCGTCATCGCAATCTTATCCCGCAAAAGTTCCTCCAAGCGGATCCCCCGCAGATTGCCGAGTTCGCCGAGCAACTCGTCAAAAAAGGCCTTTAAATCGATATCCTGCAGATCGAGAGGCACCGCAGAAACCTTAAAGCTCCCCGCCCCAAACTCCTCGATATCAAAGCCGATCGCCGCAATATTGGCGAGATTTTCAGCCAAAAAAGAGGCCTCTTCTCGATTCACACTGAGCACAAAGGGCACCAGCATGGGCTGGCGGACAATTTTACGCGCCTTCATCTCTTCGCAGAGGCGGTCAAATATCAGTCTCTCATGTGCGGCATGCTGATCGATTATATAGGCGTTGTCGCCCTCTTCATAAATGAGATAAGTATTGAAAAGGCTTCCGCAATACTTTGCGTTTTCAAAGACGATCTTCTGCTGTTTTGCCTTTTTATCCAGCATGGCAAGGTAGCGCTTGTTCTCTGCAAAAACATCAGCAGCTCCCTCTTCGCGCCTCTCCCGTTCCCCCACGGACTCCGCAAAGGCATTTTCAGCGAAGGGCGGCTGCACGGGCAAGGATGCCGACTGCCGCACAGCGCCGCTGTCGTGAAAGGTAATGGCGATGCCTGAACTCGCTCCAATCGGCGGCACCGGATATTTCGCATCGCGGATCTCTGAAAAAGGCACCGCCGTCAGATGTCCACCTTCCTCCGTTTTTATTTTGGACGGGACACACGGTACGCTGTCCGATGGTTGCGCAGGCGCTTTATCGTCCGCACATTCTTTTACTCCCTTTACGATGTATTCAAGTGCCGAAGCATTGCCGTCCAAAACAGCCGCAATCACGGAATAGATACTCCCGTAAATGATCTGATTGTTTTCAAAGCGCACATCGGATTTGTTTGGATGCACATTGACGTCTACGACCTCGGGCGGCACATCGATAAAGAGGACATAAAAGGGGTACTGCCGCTTCATCAAATAACTCGCATAGGCATTTGTGACAGCCGAAGAAATCGTGGTATTGGAAACATACCTGCCGTTTACAAAGGTGCTTTGATAGGTACGATTCGCCTTTGTATAGGACGGCTTACCGATATAGCCGCGGATGCGCACGCCGTGCTTTGCCGCGTCCAAACGATAACATTCCGATATCGCCGCCGCGCCGTAAACTGCGGCGACAGCTTCTTCCTGTCCGCCGCCAAACGACTGCACCGACAGCTTGCCGTCCGTATAGTAACGAAAGGCTATATCCGGATTGCCGAGAATAAAGCGCGCCACCACGGCAGAAACCTCGCTTTCTTCCCCCTTATCCGTCTTCATAAATTTTGCGCGTACCGGCGTATTGTAAAATAGATTTTCCGCAACGATCTCCGTGCCCCCTTCTAAGGCACAGGGCACGATCCCTCCCATTTTGCCGCCGGAACAGGTCAAACAAAACGCCTCGTCCGCCCCATCAAATTTTGATTTTAATGTGACATTTGCTACAGACGCAACGGACGCGAGCGCTTCGCCTCGAAAGCCGAGCGTTTGGATCACATCGAGATCTTCCACCTTGGAAATTTTGCTGGTCGCATGCGGCAAAAAGGCCGATTTCAGTTCAGACCTTTCGATTCCTGTGCCGTCGTCGACGACGGAGATCAGGTCTTTCCCTCCCCGCTCGATGCGGATCACAATGTTTTTCGCCCCGGCATCGATCGAGTTTTCGACAAACTCTTTGACGACGGAAGCGGGGCGTTCTACCACCTCTCCCGCGGCAATCCTGTTATAGATACTGCTGTCGAGTATATTAATCTTAGCCATTTATCAATCCCTTTTTACTTTTTCCGCCAAATCGGACAGGATATGAAAGGCCTGCATGGGCGTTAAATTGTCAAAATCGAGTTCACGCAAAATTTTTTCCGCCTCGCTTTCATGCAGGCATTCTCCCTCCGCCGATACCGTTTCGATCGCCGTACGGGCTATGTCATTCTTTTCCAGCTTTTTAAGGATCTCCTTAGCGCGCGACGTGACGGCAGACGGAATACCGGCGAGCTTGGCGACTTCAATGCCAAAGCTTTTGTTCGCGCCTCCCCGCATGATCTTGCGCAGAAAGATCACCGTCCCCGCCGCCTCTTTAACGGTCACTTTATAATTTTTGATCCCCTCTATCTTGCCCTCCAGTTCTGTCAGCTCATGATAATGCGTCGCAAACAGCGTCTTGGCGCGGATCCTCTCTGTCAGGTATTCGAGCACAGACCATGCGATACTCAATCCGTCATAGGTACTCGTTCCCCGCCCCACCTCGTCGAGGATCAGCAAGGAATCGGGCGTCGCATTCATGATGATGGAGGCGACTTCCGTCATTTCTACCATAAAGGTGCTTTGATCGAGAATGAGATTGTCGCTCGCCCCCACGCGCGTAAAAATGCGGTCGATGACGGGAATCTGCGCCGTTCGGGCAGGCACAAAACAGCCGATATGTGCCATCAGCACAATGAGCGCGATCTGGCGCATGTAAGTGCTCTTCCCCGCCATATTCGGCCCGGTAATGACCATCGTGCGCGTCTCTTTGCCGTCGAGATCAATGTCGTTGGGGACAAACCTTTCCTTAGAAAGCGCCTCGACAACGGGATGGCGGCCGTCCTTGACGACCAATGCCCCGCCCGCCCCGACAATAACCGGCTTACAGTAAACGCGTTCTTTAGAGACGGCCGCAAAAGACACGAGGCAGTCGAGGAGCGCCACGGAAGAAGCGAGCCTCTTCAACCTCCCGATGTTTTCGGACAGAATCCCCTTGACCTGCTCAAAGAGCGCAACTTCCGTCGCAAGGCTCTTTTCCGCACTGGACATGATTCTCTCTTCGATCTCTTTCAACTCATCCGTCACATAACGCTCGGCATTGGCGAGCGTCTGGCGGCGCTGGTAATGATAAGGAACTTTATCCTTAAAAGAATTTGTGACTTCGATACCGTAGCCGAAAACGCGATTATATTTGATTTTGAGATTTTTGATCCCCGTTTCTTCTCTCTCTCTCGCTTCAAGATCGGCGATGCGTTGGGCTCCGTTTCTGTGCATATCGCGCAGTTCATCCAGTTCTTTGCTGTATCCTTCCGCGATATAGCCGCCCTCTTTGACGTTTACGGGCGGATTCGGAATAAAGGCGCGCTTCAGCAAGTCTGCCAAGGCGGTAAAATCGCCCAAGCCGGCGCCCACTTCCCGCAAAACATCAGACGTGAACCCGGAAAGCTGAAACTTTAAGTTAGGTATAACGGCGAGCGACACACCCAAACCTTCGCAATCGCGCGGCGTGAGATTGTTGTTAGAAATTTTACCGGCAATGCGCTCGATATCGCGTATCTCTTTCAATGTATCGGCTATCCCGATGCGGATGACCGTCGCATTGAACAGCTCTTCGACGCCGGCCAAACGGTATAAGATATCTTCCCGAGATTGCAGCGGATTGAGAATGAGAGAATGCATCAGCCGCGCGCCCATCGCCGTCTTTGTGTCGTCCAACAGCCAAAGGAGAGACCCCTTTCGTTTTCCGTCCGCCAATGTTTTGACAAGTTCCAAATTTCTGATGGCGGCGCTGTCCAGCATCATCGTCTTTTCGTCGTTGACAAAGCGCAGAGAATCGATATTTTTCAGCGCATGCTTCTGCGTTTCGCGCAGATATTCTATGAGCGCGCCCGCCGCAGAAACGGCCTCCGGTTTCTCGGCAATACCGAACGGTTCGAGCGTCTTTGTACCGAGTTGTTCGCAGAGATTTTTCTCTGCCCGATTGCGGCCGAATGCCCACGGAACATAGCAGGAAAAAGCGGGCAGACTGCCTCCCCGTACCGCCGCGCTATCCTTGCTTTCGAGCAAAAACTCTTCATTGACGATCACTTCCGCCGGGGAAAGTTTGACCATGTACTCTAAAAGATCGCCGAGCCCTTTTTCTCCTCCGAAAGCAGCTGCACAGAATTCCCCCGTCGTAATATCCGTCCAAGCGAGGGCACAGTTCGCCCCCTCTTTATATGCGCAGACGATGTAATTGTTCTTTTTTTCATCGAGCAGCGCATCTTCGATGAGCGTACCGGAGGACACGACGCGAATGACGTCGCGCTCCACCATCCCCTTGCTTGCGGCAGGATCGGAAAGCTGCTCGCAAATCGCCACCTTTTTGCCGAGCGCAACCAATTTGGCGATGTAGTTGTCCGCCGCATGATACGGGATCCCGCACATGGGCGCACGCTCTTCCAGCCCGCAGTCTCTGCCCGTCAGCGTAAGGTCGAGAAGGCGCGAAACTTCCAGCGCATCCTCAAAAAACATCTCGTAAAAATCGCCGAGCCGGTAAAAAACGACGCAATCTTTATATTGATCCTTGATCTCCAAATAATGCCGCATCATCGGCGACAGTCCGCTGCTCATATGCCGCTCCTCTTCGGTTCATTCCTCCGGCAACGCATCGCCATAGAGCGATACGCCGGAAGTTTCCTTGATATGCAAGCGCACGAATTGCCCGATCCTATCCCGTTCGCTTGCGAAATATCCCATTCTGCCATATTCGTCTCTGCCCAAGTACAGCCCCTTTTTAGGCTCATAATCCTCGCACAAAATTTCAACCGTTTTGCCGAGATATTGCGCAGAAAGTTCTCTCGTCTGTGCGTTCACCGCCTCCACCAGGCGCATGATCCGCTCTTTTTTGACTTCTTCAGAAATCTGCCCCTCCATTTCCGCCGCTTTGGTGCCGCTGCGCGGAGAATAGACAAAAGTAAAGGCGGTGGAAAAGCCCGCTTCCTTTACGAGCTGAAGCGTCGCCTGAAAGTCCTCCTCCGTTTCTGTAGGAAATCCGACCATGATGTCGCTCGTGAGTTGGCAATCGGGCACATATTTGCGCAAAAGCTCTACCTTTTTGAGGTACTCCGCCGCCATATACTTGCGTTTCATGAGCCGCAATATCCTGTCAGAGCCGGCCTGCACGGGAAGGTGCACGAGATGACAGATCTGTTTGTTCTCGGCGATGGCATGCACGAGCTCCTCCCCGAAATCCTTCGGGTTGCTCGTCATAAAACGCAGGCGGAACTTTTCCTCTCTCTCGCAAATGTCGCGCAAAAGGCTCGGAAAAGTGAAGGCGCCCCCGGCGTCGTTGCCGTATGAATTGACGTTTTGCCCGAGCAGGGTAATCTCTTTATATCCCCGATCCAGCAGCCCGTTCACCTCGGCTATTATCTTTTCGGGGCGGCGGCTTCGCTCTCTGCCGCGCACATAGGGCACGATACAATAGGAGCAAAAGTTATTGCAGCCATACATTATATTGACCCAGGCATTCGGATAACTGGTTCGGTAAGAAATATCCTCATCCTCGCCTATCTCTGTGCCGCCTTCGACGATCTCGACGACAGATTTCCTTCTTCCGGCTCTTTTCTCGATCAACTCGCCGA
>CAJFGA010000044.1 GCA_904374385.1 uncultured Clostridia bacterium
AAGATACTGCAACATTACTTGCAGTGCGTTCCCGCATTCGGATATCTGCGGATCTTTGCTCATTTGCAGCTCCCCGCAGCTTTTCGCAGCTTGTCACGTCCTTCTTCGGCGCCATGTACCTAGGCATCCTCCGTATGCTCTTCGTAGCTTGATCTTTCTCGTCTACTTATCCTTACATACAAAAAAAATCCTAAAATTTCAACTCAACTAAAATGGTGCAGTCTCTGCCTTCCGGCTTCCCTTGCTCGATTACGTTCTCGCATTAACCATTTTCTTCGCTTCTTTCTTAGTATCGCCTTCGTACTTGTTCTTCGTCTTTCTTTCCTTCTTCTACTTCTCGTTACTATGCAGTTGTCAATCTTCTTGAGCTCTTCAACAGAAGAGAAAGGATGCTGCCTCAATCGACAGCTTAGTTATGATATCACTTTTACTTTTATATGTCAAGCAATTTTTAAAATTTTTTCGATTTTTCTTTTCATAAATAAACAGAATGCGCGGCATAAAGCCCTACGCCGCTGCCTGAACCGCATCGGGGAAGCACTGTTCTCTTCGAAAAACATTATTATTATAATATGGTCGCGAAGATAAAAACGTGCAAAGCACGCCGCACAGCTGTGCGGCGTGCCCGAAAACAAGTTAGACGTTTATTGTAAAAATGCCTCGAAAGCCGTCTTCATCCTGTCGTACGCCTTTTCGGCTGCATCTTCGTCCTTTGCGCGGACAGAATAATAAATTTTCAATTTCGGCTCGGTACCGCTCGGCCGGACACAAATAAAGCTGCCGTTTTCCAACTCGTAATAAACGGCGTTGGTTTGAGGGATGTCGAGCGTTTCCTCCGTACCGTCGGCAAGGCGCCTGACGGATGCGGAATAATCGCGTACCGCGACCACATTATAAATATCGAATTTTTCCGCTTTTTTTGTCTTGCAGGCGTCGACGACGGCGTTCATCTCCTTCATCGCATTCAATCCGGAATATTTAATGCTGACATTTCTGTCAAGTACATAGCCGTAATGGGCATAAATGTCCATCAGCCTGCCGTAAACGCTCTGCTTTTTAAATGTATAGTAGCAGACCATTTCGGCGCAGAGCATGGATGCCACGACGGCGTCTTTATCGCGGCTGCCGTCGGTGCCGCGTAAATAACCACAGCTCTCTTCGAATCCGAAAAGGAACGTATGAGAATGATCCGCTTCATATTCTTTGATTTTTTCGCCGATAAATTTAAAACCGACGGGCACGTCTACGAGTTCGACGCCAAAATCGTCGCAGATCGCCTTTGCCATGCCTGTAGTGACAAAACTCTTTACGACAACGCCGTTTGCGGGCAATTTCCCGTCCTCTTTCAAACGGGTCAGGATATAATCGAGAAGCAAGATGCCGACCTGGTTGCCCGAAAGGGCGACAAATTCCCCCTTGTCGTCCTTGACGGCTACGCCAAGGCGGTCACTGTCCGGATCGGTGCCGAAAACGACATCGGCATCGATCTTCTGCGCGAGCGCAATGCCCATGGAAAGCGTTTCTTTAAATTCGGGATTGGGCACCTCGACCGTGGAGAACTCCGTGTCCTTTTTCACCTGCTCGGGCACGACGGTCACGTTGATCTTCAACTTTTTGAGGATAGTGGTGACCGGCACATAACCGCTCCCGTGCACGGGCGTATAGACGAGCTTGAGCGTTTTGCCCGCTTTTTTGACCGCTTCCGGCGAAAGGGTCAGCTTGGTCAGTTTTTTATAATAGCTCTTGTCGACAGATGCGGGCACTTTTTTGATGAGAGAAGATTTTTCCGCCTCCTTCACCGAAAAATAATCGGAAATTTTTTCGATATAGCCGACGACGACTTCGGTCGCCTCGGGAGACATCTGTGCCCCGTCTTCCCCGTAGACTTTATATCCGTTGTATTCCTTGGGGTTATGGCTTGCCGTGATCATGATGCCTGCGACCGTGCCCAATTTGCGAACCGCATAGGAAAGCATCGGAACGGGATGCACATCGCCGAAGAGATAAGCGACGATGCCGTTTGCGGCGAGCACGCCTGCGGCGGCACGAGCAAACGCGTCCGATTTTCTTCTCGTATCGTATGAAATCACGACGCCGCGCTTCATGGCGGCAGCTCCCAACGATTTGATATATTCGGAAAGCCCCTGTGTGGCGCGGCGGACGGTGTACACGTTCATCATGTTCGTACCGCAGCCGATAATGCCGCGCATCCCCGCCGTACCGAACGCAAGCTCGGCGCCGAAACGATATTCGATCGCCTGTTCGTCGCCCGCGATCGAAGCGAGTTCTTGCCTGCTCTCTTCGTCCAAGGCGGGATTTTTCGACCACCTTTCATATTCCGCTTTGTAATCCATATAATACCTCCGAAGGGATCCCCCTTCCAAATTTTTATAAAATTCGGGACGCATGTGCGCCGCCGCCCTTAAAGGTCAAATTTGTCGTAAAAATCTTCCCCTGCTTTATTTTCTTTCGGAGAAACGATTTTATCCTCGCCGAGAAAATATTTTTTTCTGCTGAAAGTATAATAGGATACGAATTGTATGCTGATCAACATCATAAAAGACATGGGCACCACCAAAAGAAGCGCCGCGCCGAACGAACAGATAGCGCCGCCCACCCCTACGCACAGAATGAGAAGAGATGTGACCAAATAAGTGGAAAACAGGGGGCCGAAATGTTCTTTGCTCTGAGAAAGCCCCGTTTTAACTGCATCGGAAAGTTTTCGCCCTTCGCTGACCATGGCGGGCACTATGGCATTGAAAACCGTGAGTTTGACTGCCTGCGCGGCGAGGAAAAGCGCCACGGAAAGCATGAGCGCCGCACTCGTCGCCATAAGCGCCAGAGAGATGATATTTAAGAGAATGAGAAAAAACAGATAACAGATCGCCAAGACGGCAATGTCATATATAAACGTGATCGGCACATATATGACCTGCCAAAGGGCCGCCCTTCCCAAATTCCTGATATATGCGGAAGAAAAGGAGGTCTTTGCGCCGCTAGACATCTTATCGTCAATCAAATTTCCGAACACAAAGTTTCCCATGCCGCTCAAAAAACGGTAGATGAGGATGACGGCGATCGCCGCAATCAAAACAAATACCAGCCGCCCCGTGCGAGAAACGAGCAACTCCCATAGCGCTGCAACGCATTCACGGAATTCTGTCGGAAAACTATTTAAAAAATCGACGTTCCCCGAAACGAGCGCCCGCAAGAACTCCTTGATCAAATCGATGAGAGCCCCCAGCTCCGCGCTGTTGAATAAAAAAGCGACGTTGGGCACGATGAGCGCAGCGGCAAGGCCGACCGAAAGGATGCTGATGATCACTTTATACAGCAAATATTTATAATTTAAAGAAAAATTATCGACGAGCAGATGAAACGCATTTTTGAATAGCACTGCGCGACCTCCGTAATCAATACCTTTTTTTCAGATCTTCCCGTTCTTCTCCGGCGGCGTCAAAATATGCCGTATACATGAGCACGTTGAAATATAAAAACAAAAAAATAAAGATGAGTTCCACCAAAACAAAAACGGGCACGATGACATCGTAATTGCTGCAAATGCCGACCACCGCCAAAATCAGCACCATGCCCGCGATATAGGGAAGCATGATGGCAACATACAGCTTTTTCTTATTGGAGCCGATCGCTTGGCTAGAAAAAACGAGGGCATCCATAAAGTTGTAACCCGTAATATGCAGACAGGGAAGCCACAGCCAAACCTGCATAAAGATATAAGACAGCAGCAGAAACATCCCTGCCGCAACGACGATGGATACGATCAGCCGCGCCGCTCCGCCGAACAGAAGAATGGCCGCATAAATCAAACCGGAGGAAACGAGCGCCCACAGTTCGAACACAATGAGCGCCAAAACAAGCAGAACGAATGTGGAAATAAAATTGTAATTGATCCGTTTAAAGAGCCCTTTGAGAGAACGGGAGCCGATGCGCATGTGCTTTTCGATGAAAGCGAGCAGCATGGGCATGCAGACAGCCATCGCCGCAAAGCAAATCAGCCCAAACGGCCAACGGGCGCTGTTGATCAGAGAAAAGCTGTTGAATACCGTGCCGAAAGAAACATCTACCTCTGCCGCAAGCAGCTTGCTCACGATCAGCTCAAGGCTGCGAAGATCGAGCGCCATCGCAAAAAAGTAAGAGGGTATGAGCGCAAATGCAAAAATAAATATAAAATTTTTAAATACATATTTAAGTGCGCTTATAATATATTCCACGATTGTCCCATACGGGCGATGCGCCCCGATTTTCAGTCGGATCAGCGGAAAATCCCGCTATATACCGAATATATTATATAATAAAAAAGCGGCGATGTAAAGCCTTTCCTAAAATTTTATGCCAAAGTTTTGCTCCGTATGCCCCGATCTACCCTTCTTTTTGGATCGCTGAAAGCCGCTTTGCAAAGGATTTTCGTAAAAAGAGGGGGACAAACGCGCGTCGTCCCCCTCCTGCTTTATACCATTGTCATCAGCAGCTGCTGCACATAACTGTAATAAGCGCCGAGATAATCTTCCGCAATTTCATCCTGCAACAAATCGGAAAGGGCCTCCTCTTTATCTTCATAACCGAGATAATAGTCGCGCACCGCTATATAGCGCTCACGCATGGGCAAAGAATAATCCACCTCGTA
Organism: uncultured Clostridia bacterium; assembly: GCA_904374385.1. Lineage (GTDB taxonomy): Bacteria > Bacillota > Clostridia > Christensenellales > Borkfalkiaceae > Borkfalkia. The sequence continues at coordinate 4,646 of CAJFGA010000044.1, forward strand.
AGGGGCTTCTCCGGTATCTATGCCGGGCCCCGGATCAGACGGGTCTTCCGGTTCTGTAACGCTCGCATACAGTTCGTCCAACTTTTCGTCAAGTTCGCTCTGAATCTCGGCGATGGCATCGTCAAATTTTGTCTTGAGTTCCTCCAAAATAGTCGCCAAAATACTCGAACGCGCCGTGCGCCGCGCCGCCGCATCGCAGACCGCCTCATGCTTTTCCCGCTCATGCGCGCGCCGTTCGACGTCGCTTTTGCGATTTGCCTCTTTAATGAGCCGCCCGGCGGCCTTTTCCGCCTCTTCCTGCGTCATAAAACCTCCTTATCGGAATATCCCGCCGTCAGTACAAAAACTTTGCCGGCTTCCCCGCGGGAATGTACGCGGAATACAAAGCGCGCACCACGAAGATCGATCCGAAACCGCTTCGCTCCGCCCGAAAGGAGGCAATCGATGCGTCGGCAGCCGCGTTCGCTGACGGCTTCAAGCGCAAAATTGCCTTCTCCCGCCAAAACCAGCTCTTCCAACACGCCTTCCGCTCCTCCGAAAGGGAGAGCTGGCGCACTTTCCCATAAGGCGGGGGCACCGCCGGGAGCACCGCTCGGAAAGGTATACAGCCGCCCCTCTTTATAAAAAACGATGTACAAGCCGGACGGCGCGCGGACGGCGCAGAGTGCCCTACCCTCTTCGGCAACAAGAAAGCCGTCTTTTTCGTCCTCGCAAAAGATGCCCAATGCGCGGCCGGCCTCAAAATCGGCGGAAAGGTATACCCGGCCGCCGCATGCCGCCGCACGGACGTTCTCTCCCGGTGCGGGCTGAAGGTCATGATCGCGGAAAAAGGGTTTTACACTGCTGCCGTCGAAAGAGTACATGCCGCGATCGGTCAAAAAGTATGCCTTGCCGTTTTCCGTGCAGATACTGCCGTGGCAGATGCGCGCCGCAGGCGCATCCGCATCGGACAGAACGAAATCTTCCTCACGCCCCTTCGCCGTCAATTTTTGGATGCCGAATTGTCTAAAAATATAGAACACGTTATCCAATTCTGTAAACGAAAGGATGTCGCCCCGCCCGTCCGGCAGATCGATGACGCCACCTCCCTCAAAATCGCGGATATCCATAACGGCGGAAAACTGTACGCGCTGTACATCGCCGCCGCCCGCATAGACCCAAAGCCTTTCGTAGGCGTATCCCGCGCAGGAAAAGGGCGGAATCTCGGCACAGGGACTCAGCCCTTGCGCCGTAAACAGACACACGCTTTCGCCGTCCGAAAGAACGAGCGTTTCCTGCCCGTCATAGGCGCGCACAGAGGCGGGCGGGCTTGTAAACGCTATATTTGTCTCTTTCAAAACGCCGCCGTCCGACATGCAGACGTACATCCGTCCGCCGGCATATGCCGCCGCACAGATGGTATCGGAGGTACGCAGAAAATAGAGCGCCTCCGGAACGCACCCTTCGGGCAGATGATAGGCGCCGTTTTCCCCTTTATATTCCTGCGCCCCCGCTCCGTGTACGAGCGCGCCGCCCTTCAGGGCAAAGCCGATGCGCTTTCCGCCCTCCAATGCACAGGGAAGGCGTGTCAGACCGCCGCGCGCCGAAAAAACTTTTTTCCTCGCCGCAATCATGCCCACATCCGCTCCTTCATCCTGCCGCCGCGGCTTTTTGCCGCGGCGGCAAGCGCCTCTTTATAGCGCTCGTCCAACTCGGCGGCGCGGTCAAGCATTCCCTCCATCAGGGCGAATTCGCATGCCGTACCGAGGGCAAGAAACCGTTCCCCGCCCGCAAAGTCCGCTTCGTCGGCCATTCCCTTGACGGCGGGGCGGGCGCGATAGGCGACGAGCGCCTCTCCCCTGCGCACGGCGATGCCCGCCTCCGTCACCTTAAAATGGAGCCTCTTCCCCGCCGCGGAACGTACGGACATGATCTCTACGGGCGCGGCAGAAAGCGCCGAAAAGGGCACAACGCCGTCCGAAAATACGCCGTCTTCCCTTTTAAGCGGTATAAAATCGAGCGCGGCCTCATTCTCCGCGAGGTTGAAACATTTGAGCATCTGTTCGGCGTCGCGGCGCAGCCCGTCGCTGTCCACGCCGCCCTTTCCCTCCAGCCAATCGCACAGATCCCGCCTGCCGACGAGCGCCGCCGCGCATGCCATAATTTTTTGGACTTTCAAGTTTTCCTCCTTCGGCGGGCCTCTGCCCGCAACAGCATAAGAAAGCCGCGCCGCGGCGGACAAAAACGGTTCCGTGTCATTCCGCTTCCGCCCGCCCGCGCAGCGCCCGTTACGCTTCGGTAATGCCCGTAAGCATTGCCTGCCCGCAGGGGCGGGTGCAGATGAGATCGGCATATTTGACGAGCGTCGCCGTATACACTGCTTTGCCCGCCACCTGTTTGAGGACCCTGCCGTCATCCCCTTCCAGCCACTTCCAATCGCATAATTGATGCAGGCAGAAATCATCTGTGTTCAAAAGATACATCGTGCCGTCCGGACAGAACCGATCGGCGACGACGGGGATCCCGTTATAGGAAATGGTGCGGTAACCGCCCGCAAGTTCCATCACGTCGATGTTGCGTTTATTTTCGGCGAGCACCTTTTGCAGGGCGCGTTTGACGCCCCAACTGCAAACAATGAAGTTGACGCGGCTGCCCGCCGTCTCTTCGAGGCGGTCAATCGCCGCCTGTATGGCGACTTCGCTGATTGCGCCGACGCTCGATTTCATATAAGGGATCATCCACTTATGCGTGGAACGATCCAGGCCGTACAGCTGGCCGGTCGACTGAAAGATCGCACCGAGGCCGGTCAGCTCGAGGTTGTACGAACCCTGCACGCAGATCTCGTTGTCCGCCTCTACGACGTCCGTAAGCGCCGATCCGGTGACCGTGATCGTCTTTTTGTCGCGGTCGACCGCGGTGATCCTGCGCCCCGTAGCGCCCGGGATCGCCTCACCCTCCGCAATAAAATCGACGACCATCCCTTCCACCAAATTTTTAACGCTGTCAACGGTGACCGTGTTGCCCGAAACGGACGCAACCGCCGTGAGCACGCCGCTGCCGTCTCCGAACAGCATTCTGCCGAAGTTGAAAGAGGAAGAGCGCACCAGCCCGTCCATTTCGGCATTGAGCAGATCGACGAAGGCGCCCACGTTGTTTGCGGAAGCGCGCACCGCCTTATCGCTGATTTCGATGGTGCCGTATAAATTTTTGAGCGTGGTGACAAATTGCTCGTAGTTGTTGGAGGCGGAAGCGGGCAGATCGCCGTCTTCCGTACCTGCGCCGACGCCGCCGTTGACGCCGTAACGGGCGAGCCTTCTCACCTCTTTGCCCCAAACATCTGCCGTAGACATGCGGATCTGAGCGAGCAGCGGGTTTGCCGCCGTATTCAGCTGATCGGCGATAACGCCGAGGTACACGCTCTTGAGCGCATTGTCTGCGCTGGTCATGGTTACCATTGTAATTTAGCTCCTTATCGATAATATTTTTTGCGGGAACGCCCGTCAGCCCTTCTCCTGCAGAAGATGTGCCGCGAGCGCGCCCGCCTCTTCGATGCTGCGCGCCCTGCCCGCAGGGGCGGAAACATGCGCCCCGCCGCCCGCCATGAGCATGGGCGCGCCGCTCGAAACGGAAGCGAGATACTCTGCGATGACGGCGCGCCGCGCCTCGTCAGAGACCACCTCCTTCCCCTCGTTTTGTACAGGCGCAGAGCCGGCTCGCGCGTCGGGCGACGATCCGTTTTCGCCCTGCGCGCCCGTTTCGTTCTTCTGCACCCTCGCTTCCAGCTCCCTGAGGCGCTGGCTGCGGCGGGTAAACTCCGCCTCGAGAGAGTTGTAAGCGTTCAGAAGGGCATCGACGCTCCTGAATTTTCCCAGCTGCGCGGGCGCCGCCGCGCCCTCTTCTCCGCGGGCCTCCGCCCCTTGCGCCGCCTCCCGCGCCGCGCCCGTGTTATCCTTCTCTTCTTCCATTTTTATTGCTCCTTTTCAATTATTTCCGTTTTGCCAAGCATATCGCGATGAGCCGCAAGATGCCGCTCAAATCTTTCTTTTGCCCCCGCGCCGCATTTTTTAAATTCGTCTGAAAGCAAAAATCTGGTATGCTCGGCAATATGCAGCGCATGGTCGTCAAAGCCGTCCGCCGAAACGTCCTCCACGGCAAGCCGCAGATTTTCCTCTGCGGCCTTATTGGCGTGCAGCTGTTCCAGCCCCCGCGCATTTTGCAGCCCGCCGAAACCCAAAGCGTTCAGCACACGGCGCTTGGTATCGGCGGAAACTTTTCCGTCCTCTCCCGATAACAGCCCCATGTTATAGATCTCGTACAGCAGCGAACGGTTTTCCGCCGGGGTATGCGCGCCGGCGCTCTCCGCTTCAAACACTACGTCGTCGGAAGAAATATCGCTCGCCCCGAAATAAAACAGTTCGACCTTTCCCCCTTCGCCCGTCATGCGCATCAGCCGCTGCGGGCCGGCAAATTGACGCATCAGCCGCAGCGCCTGTCTGCCCGCCTCTTTGACGGCGCGGGAAATGCTTGCCCGCGTTACGGCGAGGCGCGTATCGTCCAAATCGATGAGCAGCTGCAGCCCCGTCGCGCTCGTGATCCTCGTGCCGTTTGCCGATTTCGAGCTGAATTCGCTGACGCCACTGACCAATGTGAATTCGTCGAGCAGGCGTTCCTCCTCGTCGTGAAAGTCGGAGGGAAGTGAATCAGGCCCCAGCATTTCCGGTTTTGCGGCGCCCTGCCGATACACGAGTACCTTGCCGGGAGCCAGCCCCTCTTCGGCAAGTTCTTCGGTATCCACAGAGCCGTCTTCTACTGCCAAAACGCCCATCGTCAGCCTGTTCAAAAATTCGTGTTTTCTGTTCTTGACCGCATTGAACGCGCGCTGGACGGGGATCAGCCTGTCCACAATGCTCCCGCCGAAAAAACTGCCGGAAAGCTCGACGGCACACTGCTTGACGAAGGGGATCGCGCGGCAGCCGCCCCCGCCGTTCCGATACGGAAGAGGTCCGTCATACACGAGCGCGTCGCCCGCCACCACCGTCAGCCTGCCATCGGGCAGCGCCTTGGTGGGGCGTATATAGCGCTCGATGACCACCTCTGCATTTTTGACCGCGCCGCTCACGCCGCCCGGCAAACCCGCAAAGTGCGCGGAGGCGGTGCGCGGCGCGAGGGAAAATTCTCGTATTTCCCTGCCGGCAAGCCGTACCCCGTATATATGTTCTATCTCGTCGACATGAACCGCGCGCGCATGGATCAGACTGGCAAGATCTTCCACCCGCTCGCATCCGAGATTATCCGGATAAATTTCAAAGGGCGAGACCGCCGCAATGCGCACGCCACCCTCAAACACGGGCGCGCCGTCATTGACGCCGATCTGCCTGCCCATACTGCCGTCCCAAAGTATTTTATAGAAGGCCGTACCGCACGTCTCGCTCCACATCGTCGCCTTGTCCACCACGCCGGCAAGATCGTTCTCCTCACACACCGCCTTGAGCACGTTGGATGAAATTTTTGCCGTACGCATATCGCTTTCCTGATCGCTCGCGGCGCGCACGGTCAGTTCCGGCCGCATGGACGCAAGCTTGGCGCAGCGCGTATCGATGGCGGGCGCAATATGGTTGAACACCCGCCTGTATTGCCAAGGATAGCGCGGCTCCTCCTCTTCCAGCTCCCCCGCGGGACTTACGTCGCAATACTGATTGCCTGCCAGAAAGTTCATGTCCAACTCCCAGCCCCGTTCGATCCATCTGCGCTCCGCCTGCCGCGCGGCAAAATCTTCCCGCACTTCGCGCACGACGCGCTCGGCGGCCTTTTTGTCTGCGGCGCCCGTCAAAGCGCCCTCCCTCCGATTTCGATTCATTTTTCCTCCCCTTCCCGCAACAAACCGAGAAGCCTTTCTTTTTCCGCTCTGAGTTCCTCGGGGGAAAGCGCCGCAAGCGGCCTATCCTCCTCGGAAAGCATTTTCGCTGCCGCCACGTCGGGCGGCACCGTCTTTTTCGTGATCTTGCGCTTGAGCAGCACCGCCTCTCCTTCCCGAAAAGCGTACTCCTCCACCACCTCGTCCGCTTCGAATCCGAGGGCGCGGCGGCGCAGCGCGTCCTTTACCCGTTCATCCAAAATGTCCTCTCTTTGCCTGCAGTCGGCGCATCAGTCTCTGTTTATCCCGCTGCACGGGCGTGCTTTCCCGCGAGGGAGGCTCGCGCCCCGGTTTGGTCATGAGGTAATACCGCAGCTCGTCCAACAAAGATATTATCTACTTAATTCCCGTATATAGAGCATAAAAAAAGAGATAAACCCCAATATATAGTGGTTTATCTCTTATGCAATATTTCTTGGCATAGCATTTGGCACACTAACAGATAATACCGTAAATCTGCCTATCCCTTACATTTCTTAAAATACTCATCCAAACTATCAGACGCTGCTTGGTCGTGATCCCACATGCAAGCCGTATAAATACCCAATGTTGTAGAAGATTTTGCGTGACCAACCATCTTGGACACAGTTGTCACAGGTATCTGCGCGTCTACCAATAGAGTGATATAAGTATGACGTAAACTATGTACTGTATAATGAGGAAGCCCTGCCTTATTCAAAACCTTGTCAAGCCAATTTCTGATTGTTGTTGGATGCAAACGTTTCCCGTTCTTTGCTATAAACAAGTTATCCTCCCCACCCCATTTGTCGCCCAACTTAGCCTTTTGTTCCTTATACCATTCTCGATATTCATCAAGCAAGTCTATCAACCTTTGCGGCAAATCAATATCACGCTTTCCCGCTGCGGTTTTCGGCTCTTTCAAGATTACGCCTTTCGTCGCCACAGCCTCATATTGCCGCTTTATATGTACTTTCCTCTGTTCAAAATCGAAGTCAGACCAGTCTAACCCGCAAAGCTCGCCTTTTCGCAACCCCGTCATGATCAGGAACGTCAGTGCAAGTTTTCTTTGTATCGTTTCGTTTTCACACACCTGCATAAAAATTTGCGCTTCGTTATAAGTCATTGATTTTACTTTTTCCGCATCCGGATGTCGACAGGTCACATACTGTCTATACGCATAATTTTGTTTTATGATTCCGAGCCTCGTAGCATATGCCAAAGTGTTTCTTATACACTTTTTCATGCCCTCCAAATAATTGGATTTATAAGCCACCTCTTTTACCCGCACGTCAAATAATTCAGATATGTCCATACCCAACGCCTTTGCTATATTGCTTGCCGACTTGTAGCACACCCGTTCTCCCCGCATCGCCACTTTCAGCGTTTCCTCAGACACCCCGCACAAACTCAAAAATAGACGGCGTTTCATGCCTGTTGCATCCACAACCTTTCGCAAACATTCTTTTCCATTTACTTTGTATTCGACCCTTCTTTGTGCGTCTATTCTTTTGAACAATTCATCTATCAAGAGTGGTTCAAAATCTTTGAGCCTATACCCCTCTGTAAACGCTTGAATATGCTCAAAAGATACCACCATTGAAATCCAATACGACGGTGTTTTTGTCTTTTCCAGCATATCCAACCAATACAACGCAAACTCATTGAACGGTGTTTCTTCCGTTGCAATCGGTTTCAGCCTACCGCAATACTTTTCTTCAACTTCATTTTCAAACGAGCAAGCCACTCGTTTTAGAGCAAATTGAAGTTGCTTTTCAGTCAACAAAAAATTCGGTTTCCACGTCTTAGTCTTTTCTATCAGTTTCCCCTCATAATCCGTGACTTTCACTGTAATTGCATATGTTGTACCGTCTATATTTGCGCGTTCTCGAATATAATACATTTTATTCTATCTCCCGCGAAAAAATATCGTTTATCGTTTTGGCAGCCGAAACATCGGAGCTTTGAATGTAATAGGCATATACATCCGTTGTCGTACTTGTTTTAGAATGACCTGCTCTTCCTGACACAGTGGAGATAGGAACACCTGCCATAATTTGCAATGTGATATTCGTATGCCTCAGGCTATGCACTGAATAGTGTGGAATCTTTGCCTTTTGACAAGTTTTATTTACCCACATTTTTATATTCGCCGGATGTATTCTCTCCCCATGCCGTTGTATGAATACGCTTCCGCTCTCCACCCAACGGTCGCCCCAAAGTTCACGTTGCCTGTCGTACCACTTTTTATATTCTTTCAGCTCTTCCAACAACAATTCGGGAATCGAAATGACTCGTTTCGATGTTGTAGTTTTCGGTTCTTTTAATATCATTCCTGCGTGGGAACATTCTGAATACGATCTCTGAATGTGTATTTTCCCATTTTCAAAATCTATATCATCCCAGTTCAAACCGCACAGTTCCCCGCGACGCATACCCGTCATAAGAACTGTTTTTACCGACACACGCCATTGAATATTATCCACCTCACACAACGCAGCATAGAATTTGTTTAGCTCGTCCTCGTCCATACATTTGATAGACTTTCTCTCGATCCGCCCCATATCCACAAAATTGCTGCTCGCATAGTTCTTGTCCACAAGGCATAACCGCACAGCATACGACAAGACATTGTATATAGCCAACTTAAACCGTTTCAGCGTCGTCTTTGAATATGGCTCATCATATATCTCGACATCGAAAAGCTTTTTTATTTCCATGCCGCACACGTCTGCAAACATTGTTGCAAATTTTTTCCCGACGTGCTTGCCATTAAAAACTAAGCTGATAGATGCCTCGTTCAATTCCGTTTCTTTTCTTAACCATACAAATGTGATTCCGTTTTTTGATAAAACATCTTTTATATCTTTTTTGGGATAATACCTCTCTATATGTTTCTTCATTCTATCAATACGATCAAATACAGATTGTACGACCGATGCGGTTATATCCTTCACTTTATAACCGCCAATCATTGGTAATACCATAGATAGGCACTGCTGTGCAGAGCCAACATATCCTTTACCATAGATTTTCCCTGAACGCTCCAACCATTTCTTTGACAACACCGCAAAGGTAATATTGATATTCCCTTTATCCTCTTCCGCCGTCTTAAAGGATTGTATGACTTGTTTTTCAAAATTGTCGGCAAACACAGCACAGGCGGTCTCAGTTTCTTTGGGGGACATCCCCTTTTGCGGTTTCCATGTGGTACTCTTCGTAACCATCTTGCCGAGACCGACGTCCTTAACCGCCACTTGGATTTTATAGGAAACACCTTTTTTCCCTTCACGTTTGATAATCGTTGCCATTTTAATTCTCCTCGTTTACTCCTAAAAAATTGATTAAATCGTCGTAATTTAAAATGATTTTTTTACCGGAACGAAAGTATCTGATTTTTCCTTCCAAACACAACCGTTTAATATTTGTATAAGTCAAAGCCGTTTGAGGATCAAGTGCCTTTATCAAATCTAACGCTTCATATATTGATCTCATTCTTGCTAATGCCATTTGCTCTCCTTTGAAAGACGAGCGATACGGCATAATTCCGATACGCTCCATCTTTCCGATGTCGTTTTCTTCATTATGCCGTTAGGCATGATTATTCAGTTGTCTTTGAGAAAATTCAGAGCGCAAGGGCCGTAGTCCTTGCGCTCACGCTTCTATTCTTTATTTTGTTGTTCTTTCGGGCCGTAGTGATCGAGCAGGGCTTGATACCCTGCAACGATCAGTTCTACCTTTGTAATGTTATGCCTATCGAGGAACTCGTCTATTTCGTTTGCGAACTTGCGGTCGATGCTCGTTCCCCACACCTTATTCTTTTCTTTCCGCTCGTCTTTGTTCCGCTCTTCATATTTTCTGCGGCTTTTCCTGACGGGCGTATCCGGTTTACGCTTCATGCTACACCTCTTAATTTCCCGCTATCGCGCAAATGATCGCGCCGATAAAGTTCATGACGCAGGTTCCGATAAACACAACCACTATGAACAACGCTTTCAGCAGCCCCTTCCCGATTCCTAAAACAGTTCTCATCTTGCACCTCCGTCCTCAATCCACATACACAAGCTCGGAAAGGATTTCTTCCTCTATAAGCCTCTGTATCTCCGTCTGCCTGCGGTAGTCCTCCATAAAGTTTCCCGTCCGCTTATACCGTTCGTCTTGGGACAGCTTGACGTACATGGTTTCGTACAGCTCGTCCGCCTGACGGTCGATGCCATGCAAATATTCGGGGAGGTTCTCTATCGCCCAATACTTTCCGACGTTCTCCTCTTCCAGATACTTCTTGGCGAGCGTTCCGTACTTGCCGTAGGTGTGCTTGACAGGCTTGACTGCTTCACGATAGACTCTGATTTCTTCTTCC
>CAJFGA010000045.1 GCA_904374385.1 uncultured Clostridia bacterium
TCTTGGAAGGGGATATTTTGGTTGATATCAATAGAGAAGGTATGCGCGCAGCTGTCAGTGCAGTGGTCGCCTTCAATTTGCTGATCGTATTGTTTGCCGCATTTAAAATTTTTTTGGAGAAGATATTGGAGTATGAGCATAGAAGAAAAAAACAGAAAAGTAAGTGATTTGGTGCATCGCTCTTTGGAAAACTTAGCACAGCTGATCGATGTCGATTCGGTCATCGGCAAACCTTTTGTCACGGCGACCGGATTTCAAGTGATCCCTGTTTCCAAGGTAACGGCGGGTTATTTGGCCGGCGGAGGAGAATTCGGGGAAACAAAAGTCATTAAAGAGGATGAAACAGCGCCGTTTGCGGGCGGAAACGGCGCCGTTATTTCCCTCAAGCCCGCCGGATTTATTCTTGATGACGGAAAGTCCTGTACCTTTATTCACGCGGGAGATGACCCGCTCGATAACCTCATCGACAAGGTTTCTGAACTGCTCGGAAAATTTACGGATGGGCATGAACAGGCGTAAAACGGCTGTTTTTTTTGCTGCGCTCGCTCTCGTTTTCGTCTTTACGGGCGTCAGGATGATCACCGTCCATACAAAGGCGTATGCAGAGGGTGGGGCATCGGGCGGAGAGGTCGTTTTAGAATTGCATTCCCGCAGGGTATTGCATGCTATGGAAGCCGATCAGGTCATGCCGATGGCAAGCACGACAAAAATTTTAACGGCGATCATCATCATTGAGGATTGTCCTCTTGAAGATCTCGTTACGGTGCCAAAATCGTGCACGGGAACGGAGGGATCGAGTATCTATCTAGTAGCGGGCGAAAAAATTACGGTGAAAAATTTGCTCTATGGACTGATGCTTCGCTCGGGGAATGACTGCGCGGAAACATTGGCTGTCTATCATAGCGGCAGCATCGAAAAGTTTGCCGCCTGCATGAACGCACGCGCAGTCGGAATGGGGGCAGTCGCCAGTCATTTTGCCAATCCGCACGGGCTTCCCGACGATGAACATTATACGACGGCGCGCGATCTGGCGATGATCGCGTGCCATGCAATGGAAAACGAGGTTTTCAGAGAAATTGTTTCGTGTCAGTCTGTCGTCATTCCCGACGGCGGCTGCGGTTATGCGCGGACGCTCGTCAATAAAAACAAAATGCTCTATCAATACGAAGGCGCCAACGGGATCAAAACGGGATATACAAAAGCGGCGGGGCGCTGTCTCGTTTCGGCGGCAGAACGAAACGGCATGCAGCTGATCTGCGTCGTGCTGGATTGCCCGATGATGTACGAGCGTAGCGGAGAACTTTTAGACGCGGTTTTTGCAGCTTTTGCCTATCAATGCATATATAAAGCGGAGGAGCATCGCTATACGGTCGCAACAGACGTACCCGGTAAATCATGTACAGGCGCTTGCATGCGGGATTTTTATTTTCCGCTTACTAAAGAGGAAATGGCCGAAGTGCGTTTGGAAAAATGCTTCGTCGAGCCGCATCTTCCTGTAAAAGAGGGCGAGGAATTGGGGATTTTGCGCATTTATCTCAAAAATCAGTTGCTTTTTTCGCAAAAAATATATAGTATAAATAGCGTAAAAAAGAGTTGGGCGGATATTCTTGCCGAAATAGCGAGAAAGTATTGCCGAATCGAGGGAACATGCGTATCAATAAATATCTCGCCGAATGCGGCGTCGGAAGCAGGCGCGCCTGCGACAGGCTGATAGAAGAAGGCAAGGTTACCGTCAACGGAAAGCCGTGCGGCGTGGGCGTCGATATTGACGAAAAGCGCGACACGGTATGTGTCGATGGGCAAAAAGTATTACTGCATACAGAGCATAAATATTTTTTGATGAATAAGCCGAAGGGATATGTCTGCACCGTGCATGACGATCGTGGCAGAAAGACGGTGATGGATCTTTTGCCGGCCGATACAGGGCGCGTATATCCCGTAGGGCGGCTTGATTATGACAGCGAGGGTATGCTGCTTTTTACGGATGACGGCGATCTCGCTTTTCGTTTGACGCATCCCAAAAATGAAATCCCAAAAACCTACCTTGTCCGTATCGAGGGGGATATTTCCGAAACCCTTCTCAATAAACTGCGCGCGGGCATTGAGCTGGACGGGAAAATGACCGGAAAAAGTAAAATCCGTATTGTTGAAACGGATAAAAAGTTTACGAAGCTGCATGTGACCATCCATGAGGGGAAAAACCGCCAGGTGCGGCGCATGTTTGAAAGTGTCGGCAAGGAAGTCGTGTTTCTCAAGCGGATTCGTATCGGCGAAATGGAGTTAGGGTCTTTGGAAAGAGGCAAGGTGCGCGCTTTGCGGCCGGAGGAAGTTTTTTATTTAAAAAATATATGAAAAAAGCGGCCGAAACCGCTTTTTTTGCGTTTGCCATTGACAACTTGCTTCAATTATAGTAAAATATAAATGTTTGAAAAGAAAATTTTACCGCGTTAGGTGGCAAAAGATTCGCAATGTAATATTTTTGTAATTTTCATGCGTGGCTGCCTTTGCATCATTGACAATCGGCAATGCAGATATTACAATATAGGGAGGATATGTTAGATGAAATTTGGTATTTTGACGAGCGGCGGAGATTGTTCTGGCCTGAACGCGGTTATTCGTGCCATTTGCCTTTATATTGAACAGAACGTAAAAAATGCGGAAATCGTAGGAATACCGGATGGATACGGCGGCCTTATCCGCGGAGAAAGTTTTCCTCTCAAGCAAGAAGATTTTTCGGACATTCTCGATCGCGGGGGGACGATTTTGCGTACTTCGCGCCAACCATTTAAAATGATGACCGTAGCGGAAAACGGATCTTCCCGTTTGCAGCGGATGTGCGAAAATTACAGAAGGATGGGGTTGGATTGCCTTTTTACGCTCGGAGGGGCCGGAACGCATAAGACGGCGGCCCTTCTCAGTATGGAAGGGTGCAATGTCGTCGGGCTGCCGAAAACGATCGACAATGATATTTACGGAACGGACGTCACTTTCGGTTTTCAGACAGCGGTAGAGGTCGCGACAGAGGCGATCGACAGGATCCGCACGACGGCCGCCAGCCACGGCCGCACGATGCTCATCGAAATTATGGGCAATAAGGCTGGGTGGCTGACCTTGCATGCGGGTATTGCCGCCGGCGCGGATATGATCCTCATTCCGGAGATTCCTTTTTCTGTCGATAGAGTCTGCGATTTTGTTGCGGCGCAGAGAGGGGCGGGCAAAGCCTATACGATTATTGCAGTAGCGGAAGGCGCCGTGCTTGCCTCAGAAGTTAAATTCAAAAAGTCAGAACGAGTTTTTGTGCGGACGGAACGGGGAGAAAGCACTGTGACGCAGCACTTGGCGGAAGTTTTGCAAGAGCGCACGGGTTACGAAACTCGCTCATCCGTTTTAGGGTATCTGCAACGCGGAGGCACTCCGTGTGCTTTTGACCGCCTCCTTTCCTCGCGGTTGGGCGGTTATGCGGCACAGCTTGCCGCGAGCGGAAAATTCGGCGTCACCGCGGCGGTAGCGGGAAACAGGATCACCTTTAACGCTTTGACCGAAATAGCCGGGAAATACAAACTTGTCGCCCCGGACGGAGATATCGTTCGGTTTGCCAAGAGCATCGGGATCGGATTTGGCGTGTAACCTATAAAAAATGAAAAAATTGCTTAAAATATATACGGGAGCATTTTATGAAATATTCGGTAATTGACATCAGTTCCAGCAGCATTTCTCTCATTGTTGCGGAAGCGGACGAACGTAAAACGGAAATCATATTCAAGGATCGCGCGAGCATCAGTTTGTTGCATTATCTTGACGGCAAAACCCTTACCGAGCGCGGTATTGAAAAGTTGATCGACGCGCTCAAAGTTATGAAGGACGAGAGCGAAAAATTCGGCGTAAAATATTGCTACGTTATTTCTACGGCGGCGTTGCGCGTTATTGAGAATTGCGATGAGGTCAGTAAAATCGTTACAGAGCGTACGGGATTGCCCATCAATTTTATAGACGGCAAAACGGAAGCGTTCTGCGATTATATCGCCAATTTGTATTACGCTTCTTATGAGAAGGCCGTATTGGTGGATCTTGGGGGCAAGAGTCTTGAAATTTGTGACCTTATCAAAGGCAATAAAGACGATATGGTCTGCCTCGATTTTGGGCTTTTGGATATACATCGTAAATTTATTAAAAAAATTCAGCCCAATGAAAAAGAGGCAAAAGATATCAAAAAATATGCCAACGATAAATTTGACGATGCCAATTTGCCGAAGAAGGAAGTCTTTTCTACATTGGTGATGGTAGGAGCGACCAATCATGCCGTTTACGACATCTATGCCGATTATGCGGATATACGGAGCGATGACGGCGTCAAACGTATCGAATATAAGAAATTCAAAAAGCTCGTTGAGCATTTGCTCGGGGATGCGGAACGTTCGACGCTCATTCTCAACAACGCTCCGGAAAAGCTTTATCTGATAGGGCCTGCCACGATTATTTTGAAAACGATGTTCAAACGCTTCGGGGTGCGCCAAATCGTTGTCAGCGACAGAGGGGTAAAAGAGGGATATTTGCAGCTTGTGCTGGAAGGGAAAGAATCCGGCATGTATTGCGATTTACAGGAAAACACTCTCGGAGGAACGCCCCGCGAAGCAACTGCAGAGCCTGCAAAACAAAAAAAGAATAAATCTGAAAAGAAGAGTAAAGAAGGAGAGACGGAAAAAAGTCCTGCCAAGGAAGAGGCAAAGGAAGAAGGTTGTGCCGAAAAGACGGAGGAAAGCGGCAAAAAAAGAGGCCGCCCGAAAAAGCAGGCAGCCGATGGATCCGAAACTTCATCAAAATAAAATTACAAGATATGAAAATATAAGGAGCCTACTGTGAAAGAATCGACCGTAGCGACGGAAAAGGCGAAGAAAAAGTTTATACGGGATATTTACGTCAACAGGGAATACAGCTGGCTGTTGTTTAATAAAAGGGTGTTGGATCAGGCAAAGGATTTGACGAATCCCATCCTTGAACGTTGCAAATTTTTGGCGATCTCCCAATCCAATTTGGATGAGTTTTTTATGGTGCGGGTCGGAAGCCTGTATAACGAAAATTTGTCCAACCCGCAAGCGACGGATAACAAAACGCAGCTGACGGCAGCAAAACAGCTGGACGGGATCAGTGCCGTCGTCAAGGGTTACTATGCCGAGCGGGCCGCTTGCTATAACACGCTGCGTAAAGACATAGCGAGCAGCGGCATACGCATCATGCGGGCGGCTGAGTTGACGCCGAGACAGAGCGAGGAATGCAGGGAAATTTTTACGTCTCACATTATGCCTCTCCTGTCCCTTATGGTTTTGGATGCAAAGCATCCGCTCATGCAATTTGAAAACATGAAGAGCTATATGCTTTATGATCTTGAAAAGGACGGCCGCCGCATGATCGGCGTCATGACTTTTAACGCCGCTCTCGATCGGATGTATAAGATCGGAACGGGAAAGAAGGTTCGTTTGATGCCTTTGGAAGAGATCGTGCGCGCGTTTGGGCACCTTGCCTTTATCGGATATTCCGTAAAAGATAAAATGATGATGCGCGTAACGCGCAATGCCGACTTTGACACGCATATCGATGATGCGGATCTTGAACATGATTTTTCCGAAATCATGAAAAAGAAAGTGGAATCGCGCGCCAAACTCAATATTGTTCGGCTGGAAGTCGATAAAGACGATTCAAAGCTTAAAGATTTTGTCTTAAAGCTCTTAAAGCTGAATCCGAAGTTTTGTTTCAAAGACGAACGCTTTTTCGATTATAAATTCATGTATTCTTTGGGCAAATATCTGCCTGCGGAAGTAAGTGCGCCGCTTAAATATCCGCCGTTCAAGGGTGCGGTATCGGAAGAGATCGCGGGGGCGCCTTCTTTGATCGAATTGGTTTCAAAGAAAGATCTGTTTTTGTCCTATCCATATGACAGCATGTCGCCCGTCGTAGACCTTCTCGAAGAATGTGCGAGCGATGAGCGCGTTCGCTCCATTAAAATTACCATTTATCGGTTGGCAAGCCATTCCCGCATTGCCGAACTGCTTTGCAAGGCGAGCGAAAACGGAAAACAAGTGACGGTCGTCATCGAGCTGTGCGCGCGTTTCGATGAAGAGAACAATATGTATTTCGCGAGCAAGCTGCAAGAGGCGGGCTGCACGATCATTTACGGAATGGAAAACTATAAAGTTCATTCCAAAATAATTTCTATCGTACTGAAAGACGGAGATGAAATCCGTTATATTACGCATTTGGGGACGGGGAATTATAACGAATCGACGAGCAAGCAATACACGGATTTAAATATCATAACGGCGGATCAGAAGATCGGCGAAGATGCAGTAGCGTTTTTCCGTAATATTGCGATTTGCAACACAGAATTTACTTATAATCGCCTTCTCGTGGCGCCGCAAACATTGAAGTCGGGATTAGTCGCCTACATAGATCGGGAAATTGAAAAGGCGAAAAAGGGCAAGGAGGGATATATCCTTGCCAAGATGAACAGTTTGACCGACAAGACGATTATAGATAAATTTGCGGAAGCGAGTCAGACCGGGGTCAAGATCGAACTGGTCATCCGCGGTATCTGTTGCATTTTACCCGGGATCGCCGGCAAGACGGACAATATCCGAGTGATCAGTATTGTGGGAAGATTCCTCGAGCATTCGCGCGTATATTCTTTCGGAAAAGGGGATGACAGGGTGACCTATATTTCCAGCGCCGATTTAATGACGCGCAACACGGATAAGCGCGTTGAAATCGCTGCTCCCGTATTAGACGAAAAGATCGCCGACAAGGTGGTCGGAATTTTGCAAGTGATGTTGGCGGACAATGTAAAAGCGCGCAAACTTTGTTCGGATGGCAAATACCGCAAGGTGGAAACCTTGGGAGAAATGCTGGATGCACAAGCGTATTTTTTGAAACACGCCGGCAAATGACGGATGGATTTATTATGTGAACGGGGTGCATTTTACTTATTTATTGGTAAATGTGCCCCTTTTGCGATGTACTGTGTCAGGCATAATAATATTTGTTTATGAATTGATTGAAAAGGCTTTGTTCTCGTTGCTTTTTTTGACGTTTTTTGCTAAAATATTGAATACGAGAGGTAAATAATGAATACACGAACCACATTAAAAATAAATGAGAATGGGCATCTTACGATCGGCGGCTGCGATGCGGTCGATTTGGCTAAGTCGTTCGGCACACCCCTCTATGTAATGGACGAACAATATATACGAGATATGTGCCGCGTATATCGCGATGTGATTGCGAATTTATATGGCGGGAACGGACTCGTGTTATATGCCTCCAAGGCTTTTTCTTGCATGGCAATTTATAAAATCGTCGAGCAGGAAAAGGTGGGGGTAGACGTCGTATCGGGAGGAGAACTATATACGGCTGTCAAAGCAGGGTTCCCCGCGGATAAAATTTATATGCACGGCAATAATAAGTTGCACAGTGAATTGGAATATGCGCTTGCCTGCGGCGTGGGCACGATCGTTGTGGATGCCTATTCTGAATTGGATGTTTTAGACGCAATGGCGGCCGAACGAGGCAAGATACAGGATATCCTTTTGCGCATCAATCCGGGAGTCGAAGCGCATACGCATCATTTTATTCAAACGGCCAAAACGGACAGCAAATTCGGCTTTTCGGTTTCGGACGGTACGGCCGATAAGATCACAGTCTATGCACTGCAGAAAAAACATGTGCGGTTGCGCGGCTACCATTGTCATATCGGTTCGCAAATTTTTGAAAAAGAGTCATTCCGCCTTGCGGCAGACAAGATGATGGCATTCATGGCAGAAATGAAGCAAAAATACAGTTTTATTGCGGATAAACTCAATCTCGGAGGCGGTTACGGTATTTGGTATACGGAAGAAGATGCAAAAGTATCCGTGCCGCAATATGCCCAATATTTAGAGGCGGTCATTGAAGAGATCAAGGCGAAGGCAAAAGAATATTCGTTGCAAGAACCGTTTTTATTGATCGAACCGGGCCGTTCTATCGTGGGCGAAGCGGGGATCACGCTCTATACGGTGGGCGCCATCAAAGAGATCCCCGGAGTAAAAAAATATGTGGCTGTCGACGGAGGGATGTTCGATAATCCCCGCTACGCACTCTATCAGGCAAAATATACGGCTTTGCTCGCAAACCGCGCCGCGGAAAAAGCGACGGAAGTCGTTTCGATTGCGGGCAAATGCTGCGAGAGCGGCGATATTGTCTGCGCCGATGTTTCTTTGCCGAAAGCGGAAACGGGGGATATCCTCGCGGTGCTCTCTACGGGCGCATATAATTATTCGATGGCGAGCAATTATAACAGAAATCTTATTCCGCCCGTCGTGCTCGCAAAGGATGGAAAGGCGGAATATATTGTGCGGCCGCAGTCTTATGACGATCTGATCCGTAACGACGTGATCCCCCCGCGTTTACAATCATAACACGGCCGGATTCGGTTTTATAGTGAGTTTGCGAGTGCAAAACGCCCTGCTCCAGCGGAGAAGGGCGTTTCGATTTTTTCCGCGCACCGTTTATAGGCGAAAACCTTGCTTTTTTTGAAAAAATACGGTATAATCTTTGCATGTACAGACTGATCGAACTTTTGGCGAGTTTTCTTGCGGTAACTATCGTGTTGACATTGCATGAATTTTCGCACGCTTATGTTGCCTATAAATGCGGCGATCCCACGCCGAAATTCCGGGGAAGGCTGACCTTGAATCCGCTCGCTCATTTTGATATTTTGGGCCTGGTACTGTTCGCCTTTGCGGGATTTGGATGGGCAAAGCCCGTTCCGATCAATCCGAATAATTTCCGCCATTATAAGAGAGGATTGGGGTTGACGGCTATCGCGGGCGTAACAATGAATTATATCACTGCTTTTTTGTTCTGCCCGCTGCATTTGCTTGTCGTTAATTACGTCAATATTCCTATCGTATATCTGCAATTCCTTTTGGAAGCGCTGACCCTTTATCTCTTTGTATATTCCGTATCCTTCTGTGTATTCAATTTGATCCCGCTGGCGCCGCTTGACGGCTGGCGCGTCGTTCAGGCAGTCAACAGAAGGCATGGCCGCATCTATCGCTTTTTTGAAAAATACGGCTCCATCATTTTGATCGTCTTGATAGGCATTCACTTTTTAGCGAATTTTATGATGGGCTTTGAAATGTTGCAGTTGGCGGGAAGGATCTTTTCTTATGTAGATATTCTCGGCTATATTATGACGTATGTAGTTCGCGCGTTTATGTGGCCGATTACAGCGCTTTGGGGGTTGGTTTTCTGATGGCGAAAGATCCGGCTGAAAATTTTGAATCTGTTGTAGATTATACGACCGTGCTCGACAATTTTGAGGGGCCACTCGATCTTCTCTTGTTCCTGATCAAACAGGAACAGATCGAGATCAAAGACGTATTCGTTTCTAAGGTAACGGAGCAGTTTCTCGACTATATGAAAGGGCTTCCTTATATCGACATCGATAAGGCGAGCGAATATCTTGCCATTGCCTCTGCAATTTTAGAGATCAAAGCGAAAAGTCTGGTGCCTGCCATTGTAGAACAGGATGAAAACGAAGAGGACAGCGAATCCGTACTTATCCGCGCATTGGAAGAATACAAACTTCTTAAAGAAGAGGCCTCTAAGTTAAAAGAATTAGAGACGGTCGGGTTTTATTATAAAGAGCCCGATAAAAATGTGGGAGAAGCCAAGATCGTCTATAAAGATTTTAATTTGGAAGGGCTTTTAAAGGCATTTACCGACCTCATGCTGCGGCAGGAAGCAAAGGCGCGCGATGCCGGCGCTCAGCGAGAGATCCCTAAGGATGTATATACCATTCCGGATAGGGCGTCCTACATATGTGCAACGGTGAGCGAACGCGGTTCGGTCGCGTTCGACGAACTGTTTTCCAGCCATTCTTCCCGCAACGAGATTATAACAACTTTTCAGGCGCTTTTGGAACTTTTGAAGTATCAGTTTATCAAAGTGGAGCAGGGCGACACATTCGATAAAATTTATATCAAGTATAATCCTGACAGAAGTGAGGACGAGTCAATTGGAGACTTTGGACAATTTGAGTAATATTCTCGAGAGCATATTGTTCGTGGCGGGCAACCCCGTACCGATCGATATCATCAGCGAGAAGTTGGGCGTCAGCACCAAGGAAGTGCAGGATGCCGCCAAGAAATTACAGGAAAAATTTACGGATAAAAGCGGGCTGCGCCTTTTGATGTTTAACAAAAAGTTGCAGCTTTCCAGCAATCCGGAATATAAAGATTACGTTTCATCCGTGCTCAATCCGATCAAAGAGCGCGAGTTTACGCGCACGATTTTGGAATGTTCGGCGATCATCGCCTATAAGCAGCCGATTACTAAGGGCGAATTGGAAAATCTGCGCGGATTAAATTGCGATTATGCCATCCATACGCTGCTCGATTTAAAGATGATCGAGCCGGTCGGGCGAAAAGATGCCGTAGGGCGGCCGATCCTGTATGCGACGACGGACAATTTTTTGAAACGTTTTAAATTAAACAGCATAGAAGATTTGCCGGATTACGACACGCTGATGGAGTCTATCGCCAAATTGCATGAAGATGAGCCGGATTCCTATCTGTATGCGGGCAACGTATACGTCGATAAGGGCGAGGAGTCGTCTGCGGAGAGCGGTGAGCCTGTCAAAGAAGATGCGGGAAAAGATGAAAAACCGCCCAAAAAGAAGAAAGAGGAAACAATCGAATCAGACGAGAGCCTGCCTGATTTCCTGCAGGATCTCGATGTGGATGACATTATCAAAATCGAATGATGAAAAGGATACAGCACCTTTACAAAGTGCTGTATCCTTAGTTTTATAGGACGGTATGAAGCAAGCCCCATAGACATTGCGGGTTTTCTTATATGGGTTTATCAAGCGCATTATGCAGACGTATTCGGTTACGGTATGATAAAAGGAGGGGTGCGGAACGCATCCCTCCTTTTATAGACATTTAACTTCGAGCAAGATTGCGTTGACGAAGCCGCCTGTTTTATTGTTGTTTGATTTTTACGGTGAAATCTCCGTTCATCGCGCCGATCTGAATGGTATCGCCCGGCTGCAGATCATTGGCGATCATCGTCCTTGCGATCATGGTTTCCACCTTGCTCTGCAGATATCTCTTCAGCGGCCGTGCGCCGTAAATCGGATCATAGCCGTTCTCAATGATGAGATCCTTCGCGAGGGGCGTAATATCGAGTTTGATTTGCTTGTCTTCCAACCGTTGCGAAAGATCTTTGATGAGCAGATCGATGATTTTGGTGATATTATCTTTGGTCAGCGGTTTATAATAGACGATTTCGTCCAAACGGTTCAAAAATTCTGGCCGGAAACTCTGTTTCAATAATTGAGAAACTTTGTCTTTGGCATCCTCTGAAATTTCACCGTTTTCGTCGATTCCGTCAAGCAAATATGAAGAGCCCAAGTTCGAAGTCAGGATGATGATCGTGTTTTTGAAGTCGACCGTGCGTCCCTGCGAATCGGTAATGCGGCCGTCGTCGAGCACCTGTAAGAGAATGTTGAATACGTCTGGGTGTGCCTTTTCGATCTCATCGAAGAGCACGACGGAATAGGGTTTTCTTCTGACCGCTTCCGTGAGCTGACCGCCTTCGTCGTAGCCGACATATCCGGGAGGCGCGCCGATCAAGCGCGACACGGAAAATTTTTCCATATATTCGGTCATATCGATGCGCACAAGATTGTGCTCGTCGTCAAACAGGCTTTCGGCAAGCGCTTTGGCAAGTTCTGTTTTGCCTACGCCCGTAGGGCCGAGGAAAAGGAAAGAGCCAATAGGTCTGTTCGGATCGGCGATGCCTGCACGCGAACGGATGATCGCTTCTGTTACCTTTGTAACTGCTTCATCCTGCCCGATGACCCTCTTGTGCAGAATATCGTCAAGATGCAGGATTTTTTCCCGCTCGCCCTCCATAAGTTTTGCGAGGGGGATGCCCGTCCAACGGGAAACCACCTTTGCGATCTCTTCTTCGGTCACGGTGTCGCGCAAGAGGGTATGTTTTTCGCCTACGCCGTTCTTCTGCGCTTCCTCCAATTTTTTCTGCAATTCGGGCAAGCGGCTGTATTTGAGTTTCGCCGCGGTTTCGTAATCGCCTACGCGCTGCGCCGCCTCGATTTCGCCGTTGACTTTTTCGATTTCCGCCTTCGTATCTGAAACGACGTGGATGCTCGCCTTCTCATTTTCCCACTGCGCTTTCATTGCGTTGAATTTATCGCGCAATTCGGCCAGCTCTTTTTGGATCGCGGAAAGCCGTTCCTTAGATAGGGTATCAGTCTCTTTTTGCAGTGCCATTTCTTCGATCTCGAGCTGCATGATCTTGCGCGAAATATCGTCCATCTCAGCGGGCATCGAATCGATTTCGGTACGGATCGTCGCACATGCTTCATCGACAAGGTCGATCGCCTTATCAGGGAGGAACCTATCCGAAATATAGCGGTGCGAAAGGGTAGCCGCCGCAATCAGAGCCTGATCGTGTATCTGTACCCCGTGAAAGACTTCATACCTTTCTTTGAGCCCGCGCAGGATGGAAATGGTATCTTCGACGGTCGGCTCGTCTACCATGACGGGCTGGAATCGTCTTTCGAGCGCGGCGTCCTTCTCGATATATTTTCTGTATTCGTCGAGCGTCGTTGCGCCGATGCAGTGCAATTCGCCGCGCGCGAGCATCGGTTTTAACAGGTTGCCCGCATCCATGGCGCCATCCGATTTCCCTGCGCCGACGATGGTGTGCAATTCGTCGATAAAGAGTAAGATCTTGCCTTCGCTCTTTTTGATCTCGTTGAGCACGGCTTTGAGTCTTTCTTCAAATTCGCCGCGGAATTTTGCACCGGCGATGAGAGCGCCCATGTCAAGGGCAAAAATCGTTTTATTTTTCAGGCCTTCCGGCACATCGCCGCGTACGATACGCTGGGCAAGGCCCTCGGCGATCGCCGTCTTCCCGACGCCCGGTTCGCCGATGAGGACAGGGTTGTTTTTAGATTTTCTCGAAAGGATGCGGATGACGTTTCTTATTTCATTGTCGCGCCCGATCACGGGGTCGAGTTTTTGTTCTTTTGCGCGCTGTACAAGGTCAAACCCGTATTTTGAGAGCGCATCATATGTGTTTTCTGGTTCATCGCTGGTGACTCGATCCGTCTTTACTTTTTTCAGTTCGGTCAGGAACGCGTCTTTCGTGATGCCGAGCGAGCGGAAAATCTGTTTGATCTCGTCTGTAGCATGATCGAAAATAGCGAGCATAACATGCTCGACTGAAACATATTCGTCGCGCATAGAGTTTGCGAGCCGTTCCGCCTCGTTGAATATTTTATCCGTAACGGGGGATATATAAATTTTATCCGGTTCGCGCCCGCTTCCGCTGACGGCAGGGATCTTGCTAATCGCGGAATCGAGAAGTGCGAGTAAATTGTCGGTGTCGACGCCGGATTTTTTGAATAACTGCGGGATCAGCCCGCCTTCTTGATCGACGAGCGCATATAAGAGATGTTCGGGCATGATCTGCATGTTTTGGTTTTCAATGGCGATGCTCTGCGCGTTCTGCACCGCTTCCAATGCTTTTTTAGTGAATTTCTGTGCGTTCATATGTGTCACCTCCTTTTTAGATGAGCTGTACGCCGCTATTTAAATATTGAATATATCTTTTTTCGATATCTTGGGTGGTCGCATACTCTCCCGCGAGATAGCTTTTGAGCATCTCGTCAAAGGTTGCTATATAATTGCTGATCGCGTTGCCGATCTGTTCTTCCGTATAATCGGAATCGTTCGGTACGGCAAAGGTACGCAGGAATTTTCCGTTTTCCATTCCGTAAGAGATCGCATCTTTCGCAAAGAAATGCTTGATATAAATATTTTCAAGCTGGATCCATATTTTAAAGAATCGCGTCAATTCCACCAATAGATCGGGCGACTGAGTTCTGTATATGATTTTAAGCTGCCCGATCGTCTCTTTTGGGGTGCGATACATTTCCACTTCGTAACGTATCGTGGGGCGATAGTGGTATTTAAGGGAGCTTTTGATAGACATAGTCATATCATTCGGCTGAGAATAGAGCATAAAATTGCCCTGTCCGCCGATCATGCTCTCGATAATATCAAAGATATTTTGAACATGCTTTTCGGGCGTCGTAAGAGAAACATAATCCGCCAAAATTTGATTGATCATATTTGAGCGGTTGGTGTTCTTTTCGCGAGCGAGCTTATCGATTTCACTGACGACGTCTTCCGACAGCATTAAGCTGTACATGCTTTTTTTCATGCGCCAAACCTCCTTATGCTTTTGGCTTATATTATAGCTGCTTTTCTTAATTTGTCAACTATTTTATATAAATTTTCAAACAATTTTATATTTTTTTATAAAAAATTTTTGTTACAGACTTG
>CAJFGA010000046.1 GCA_904374385.1 uncultured Clostridia bacterium
GCATCACGCCCATCTCTTGGGCGGGCCAGTACAGGTCGATGCAGACGAGCTTTTTATATTGCGCGCTCCACGCCGACTATGAGGGCGAAAGGAATATGCTCCTCAATTACAATTTTTCGGGCACGGCGGACAATATCGTGACGTCGATCGGAGAAGACGGGCAGGTTACGACAAAGCAGGTGGATATCTCGCCCGAAAACGGTTACGAACTGATGGGGCAGGCGGGGCGCTATTATGCTTTGAAATTCTTTGAAGAGCTGATCGCCGGCCAGTACTATTCCACGCTGAGTTTTAACGACACGCAGTCGCATACGGCGGCACAGGAAGATTTTATCAAGGGAAACAACGAGGGCGCGCCGATCGGCATGCTGCTTGACGGCACCTGGTGGGAAAACGAAGCGACGATCAGCGGCGCCTTCGAAAGTGCAGAAACGGACTACGGGCAGTCTGCGGGCAAAGAAGCGAGGCGCTTCGGCTTCATGCCCTATCCGAAGGCGACGGAAGAACAGATCGGCGACCCGCTCATCTTGGTGGATAAAAATTACAGCTACGGCTTCATCAACGCAAATATCAGCGAAAGCAAGGTCACCGCAGCAAAAACCTTTTTGCAATATTGTTATACCGACGAATCTATGCAGGAATTTACAAAGGAAACGGGGCTTGCCAAGGGCCTGGACTACACGCTCGACGAAGATACGCTTTCCGATATGACCTATTATCAGCAGCAGCTCTGGCAATTCCGCAGCACTGCGACCGTACTGACGCCCTGCGCCAACAGCGACATTTTCAAGAACAATATGTCGACCTTGCGCTATCAGATCAGCTGGGAAGCGACCGTGGGCAACACCCCTTACAATATTCCGGTCAACGCCATGCGCAACGATGGGATCACCGCCCTCCAGTATTTTGAAGGGATGGCGATCTCCGCGGAAGATTGGGCGGCGGAATACTCCAGGTTTTTTTGATGAACGGTAAAATTTATAACGCCGCGCCGTGCGCAACGCTTTTGTGCACGGCGTGCGGAAGGGTTCGGCCATGAAGAGAGCAAAAAACCGCGTGGGAGAAAGGAACAGAAAGGTATTTTATGCGCTGCTGTTGGCTTTTCCCGTTTTACAATTCATTATTTTTTATGTGTGCGTCAACCTGAACTCCATTTTGCTGGCTTTTAAAGTATACGATTACGACACGGGCGCCTATTCGTTTGCCGGATTTTCCAATTTTACCTTTGTATTCAATCAATTCGGCACGGTGATTTTTCAAAGCGCGATCAAAAATTCGCTGATCTTGTATGCGTTCACGCTGGGTATCGGGGTCACGCTCGCGCTTCTATTTTCCTACTATATCCATAAGCGTTTTCCGGGACATTCGGTATTTAAGGTCATCCTGTTTTTGCCTTCGGTCATCTCTGCGGTCGCGATGGTGCTCACTTTCAAATACTTTACCGAACGCGCCATTCCCGCCGCGTGGGAGTCCCTGTTCGACAAAGAGATCGAGGGACTGTTGGCAAATCCCAATACGACCAAAGGGACGCTGATCTTTTACACGCTTTGGGCGGGCTTCGGCACGCAGATCCTCATGTATATCGGCGCGATGAACAACGTGTCCGATTCCGTCAAAGAGGCGGCACAGTTGGACGGCGCGGGAGCACTGCGGGAGTTTTTCTACATCATCATTCCCAGCATCTATCCTACGATCGTCACCTTTATCGTCGTCGGCGTGGCGGGGATCTTTACCCATCAGATGAATCTGTACAGCTTTTACGGTACGTCTGCCGCGGCGGAATTGTATACGTTCGGCTATTATTTGTATGTGCATACGAAGGTGGCGACCTCTTATGCGGACTTCCCCGAACTGTCCGCATTGGGTATCGTGCTCACGGTCGTCGCAGTCGCCATGACGATGACGGTGAAATATCTGCTGGAAAAGTTCGGGCCGTCGACGGATTGAGGGGGCAGGAAAATGAACAGGAAATTAAAGAAATTTTTGAGTTTTCGCAGCGCTTTTGCAGTGATCTTCTTCATCCTTTTGGTGCTGTACTGCATTTCCCTGTTTTTGCCGCTCGGCTGGGGACTTTTGACCACTTTTAAGAGCAGGGGCGAGTTCAGGACCAACATTTTGGGCTTTCCGCAAGATTTCACCTTTTCAAACTACATTTATGCCTTTCAGAATATGGACGTGCCCGTCCCGCTCGGCAACGGGCAGATCGGATACTCGACCCTGCTGATGCAATTCGTCAATTCCTTTCTGTATGCCGGGGGATGCGCGCTTGCCGCGGCGATCGTCATCTGCATCACTGCTTATGCCACGGCAAAATTCGACTATTTTTTCAGCAAGATCATCTATGCGATCGTAGTCATCACCATGGTTCTGCCCATCGTGGGGGCGCTGCCCTCCGAAATACAGATGGCAAGGCTGTTCGGGCTGTTCGACTCTATTCCGGGCATGTGGATCATGCGCGCCAACTTTTTAGGCATCTATTACCTCGTTTTTTATTCGACATTCAAGGGGGTGGCGAAAGAATATTCGGAGGCGGCGTATATAGACGGCGCATCTGAATGGCGGGTGATGACGCGCGTGCTGCTGCCCATCGTATCGCCGATCTTTCTGACGGTCGTACTTTTGAAATTTATCGAATTTTGGAACGACTATCAGATCCCTCTGATTTATTTGCCCTCATATCCGACCGTTTCGTACGGCGTGTTTACCTTCGGCAATACCAATGCGACGGAAGCGAGTTCTGTGCCGATGGGGCTGACGGGCTGCTTTTTGTTGCTGCTGCCCGTGCTCGTTATTTTTTTGGTGTTCAGTAAACGGCTGATCGGCAATGTGTCTATGGGCGGGATCAAAGAATGATTATAAGGAGGAATTTTATGAAGGTTTTATCGAGGCAACGGAAAGTTTTGCTTTCCGTACTGCTGGCAATTGTCCTCGCGCTTTCGGTCGGCGCCGCATTTTGGGCAGCGCCCGACGTAAAAGCGGAGGCAACGCTTTCGGATGCAGAGTTTGCTTCCGTCTATCTGATGGGGACCGAGCTGGAGATTCCCGAAGGCAAACTGACGTACGGCGGAGAGGAAAAGGCGGCGGAGGCGCGCATACGCTTTCCGGGCGGTACATGGTATGCGCTGGATCGGGCGGTGCTCTCCGAAGAGGGGAAGTATGTCGTCGAATATTCTGCAAAATTTGGCGATGTCAACGCATCGGCGACCCGCGAATTCAATGCCGTAAAATCGCTTTATGAAGTCAGCGGCTCTTCTACGGCGGAATACGGTACCCATCCCGACGCCCCGAATACCGAAGGGATCGTTGTATCCCTCGCCAACGGCGACGTATTCCGCTATAACAAGCCCATCGATTTTACCGGCGCCGTCAAAGACGACAATATTCTGTCCTTCTTCCACACGGTGTCGACGCCGGGCGAAGCGGACGCGCGCCAGCTCATCGTCACTTTTACGGACATATACGATGAAGAAAACTATATCACCGTCGTATTCCAGGCGGCGGACGTCGTGGAACAGGGCTATGACGATTGGGTGCTTTTAAATACATATGTGCGCGCGGGCGCCGCATTCCAGCCCCTCAGCGGGTGGGAAGGCTCTAAGCTGCACAAGGGTGACAAGTGGGGGTGCTCCGTGCCCGTCGGCATGTACGGCAGGACGAACGGGAATGTTGCCGTCGGCGAAGAAGTGCAGTATCTTTCTTTCGATTATGATGCCCGAAAGGTATACGCCTCTGTGCGCAAGACCGAAGTAATCGACCTCGACGACACCGCCGTGTTTTCGGAGGGCTGGACGGGATTCAGCTCCGGCAAAGCCTATATGACCATCACCGCGGCGCAGTATAACAAATCGAGAATGAATTTTGTGATCACCGGCGTCTGCAACGACGATTTGAGCGGCGGTCAATATGTCATGGACGAAACCGCGCCCGAGATCACGATCGATTACGGCATCAATGAGGGCGCCGTACCCAATGCGCTGGTCGGGACGCCTTACCGCGTATTTGACTACTCTGTCTATGATGAAACGGACGGCGCGCCGGCAAGCAGCGTGCGCGTATTCCGCAACTATTACGGCAGTTCTAAATCAGAGGTCGATATGCAAAACGGAGCCTTTGTTCCGGCTTTCGGCGGCACATATTATATCGAATACCGGGCAGAGGACTACTCCGGCAACGAAAGTATCGCCGTGGTCGAAGTCACGGCGGCGCGCAAGGCGCAGCCCCTCGCGCTCGAATTCGTGGGCGAGTATGAAACGGTGTGCGAAGCGGGCGCAAGGATCAAACTTTCCGATTGGGAGGCTTTGGGCAACTTCGGCGCCGTCACCGCCGTAATTTCGGCAACACTCGACGGCAGAGATATCACATATACGGCGGATGAAGAGGGATATATCCGTCCCGAGTACGCCGGTGAATATACCGTAGAATACGAATACAGCGACTATGTAGAGGCCAAAACGCAATCGTACACGCTGACCGTGACGAACGGTACAAAGCCCGCCGTGATCGGGGAGGCGCGCCTGCCCCGCTATATGATCAAGGGTTGCGCTTATACGCTGCCCGCTCTGGAGGGGTACGGTTATACAACGGGCAGCCCCGTCGAGCAGGCCGTGTTCATCACCTCTTCCGATCCTTCCGCCGTGATCGACGGCTTCCGCTTTACTCCCATGCAGCCGGGGGATATTACCGTCAGCTATAATGTCAGAGATGGCGCATATGACGCGGATCCGATCACCTATTCGGTCAAAGTTGTCGACGTGGGGTACGGCGGTAATCTCGATTTCAGAAATTATTTTTACAGCGAAAATGCGAGCGCCGTTTTGACCGAAAATCACATTGCGTTTTCTGCATCCGAAGATGCCGAGATCGAATATATCAATCCCGTCATTTCCGATTTCAGCTTTGAATTCAATGTAGACGGCGCGCGCAACCATTTCGAGGCCGTAGACGTTTACATCACCGATCTGTACGATAGCAGCGTGGCGCTCAAACTCAGTTTTGAAAGGGGAGCCGACCTCTCGCAGCAGTGCCGCTTCCGCTTGAATGACGGCGCGGAAACGGTCGCGGCGAGCGGCAGTTTCTTCGGATTGGGGCAGAGCAATTTTACCGCTTCTTTTACGGACAGCTCGCGCGCATTGATCGTCGGCGACAACAATCCGGTGATCGTCACGCATACCCTTGCGGGTACGCCTTTTGAAGGATTCCCCAGCCGACTCGTGACGGTCAGGATCGTCATGCGCGGCGTAACGGGCAGCAGCGCGCTGCAGTGGATCAATTTGAATTTACAGACGTTTACCAACCAGATCACCCGCGATATCGTTCGCCCGCAGTTGGTGTTGGTGGGGGATATCGTCAAGGAATTTATGATCGACAGCGAAGTCACCCTGCAAAAGGCGGTCGCGGCGGACGTTCTCGATCCGGCCGTGGCGGCAAGTATGACGGTGACGGCGCCGGACGGCTCGATTTTGATCGCAAACGGCGGCACATTCTTGGACGGCGTCGACCCGTCGGGCGATTATACCGTCAAGCTCACCCAATACGGGGTCTACGACGTAACGATCCGTGCGGAAGATTCCAGCGGACGCATCCAAACGTTTAATTACGTCATCAACGTAGTGGATATGGAGCCGCCCGTGCTGCATGTGGAAGGCAGCCTGCCGGCCGAGGCGCAGATCGGCGACACCATCCTTTTGCCCGCAGTGCGCGCAGAAGACAACTTGTCGGACGAATTGCAGGTCTACTGCTTTATCGTAAAGCCCAACGGCGCCATGATACAGTTTGCGGATGCGGCTTTCTGTCCGCAGAGCGCAGGCAAGTATATCGTCAAATACTATGCGACGGACAGCGACGGCAATACGGCCACGCGCGACTTTACCATTATAGTCGGGTAACTGAACGAAAAGGAGCATCATCATGGGAAAGAAAATCAAAATTTTATCCGGCGTTCTCGGCGTAGCGATGTTATGTTCGTGTATCGCCGGCTGCAAAGGGGGCAGCGAAACGCCCGGCGGTTCGCAGGAGGGTACGCCCCTCTCTTCCATGGGGGAAGTGGAGGGCACTATCCACGAGTACAATATAGGCACGACCGCTTACGACATCGTTGCGGACGGAAAGTCCGATTACGTCATCGTCAGCCGCGACGGGATCGCCTCCGGCGGCGATGAATCTGCCGCGATCTCCGATTTGCGTTACTTTTTTGGCCAGGCGACCGGCATCGACCTGCCCGTCGTCAGCGAAAGCGAAGTTGCTTGGTCTGCCGGCGCCGCATATATCTCGGTCGGGCAAACTTCCCTCGCAGAGGCCGCCGGCGTCCGCGCCACGGAAGAGGACGTGGGCACGGCGGGATTTAGGATCGTCACGGAAGGACGGTCGATCTTCGCGCTGGGCGCGACCGAAGTCGGTACGGCAAACGCCGTGTTTGAACTGATGCACCAGTTGATCGGTTTCGAGCCGTACGGCGTCTACACGACGGCGCTCGACGAAAACGTGACCGACCTCGCCCTTCCCGATTTCGATATACGCGACGTGCCCGACATTCCCCTGTTTATGAATTCGTACGGCGTGTACAACGTGTCTCCCGAACTGCGCCGCAGGCAGCGCGTGACCAACAGCATGTGGATCTCGGCGGGAGCCACTTATCACAACTCTTTCTACTATCTGCCCAAGGCGGAATGGGAGCTTTCCCATCCCGGTTGGTACGCTACGGGCGCCGAACAGCTTTGCTATACGGCGCACGGCGATGCGGAAGAACTCGATCTGATGATCGACGCCGTCGTCGAGGCGATGAAAGAGTACCTGATCGGCAATCCCGATGGCGAATACATCACCTTCACCCAGCAGGACAACGTCGGCTGGTGTTCGTGCGAGGCATGTCAAGCGGTGCTGCAGAAGTACGGCGCCAATTCCGCGAGCGTCATTCAATTTGTCAACGAAGTTTCCGCCCGCATCCGCGAGTGGTTTGCGGGGGAGGGCGCCGAGTATGAAAGGCCGCTGGAGATCTGCTTTTTTGCCTACCATTCCACCAACGACGCGCCCGTAGTATCGGAAAACGGCACATACAGACCGGTGGACGAGAGCGTCGTCTGCGACGAAGGCGTGAGCGTCATCTTTGCGCCGATCGGCATGGACTACCATTATGCCTTCACCGATCCCGTAAACAGGGCCTCTTACGAAGCGATCAACGGCTGGAGCGCCGTCAGCTCGAAACTGTTTATGTGGACCTACTGCACCAACTTCAGTTATTACCTTGCGCCCTTCAATTCGTTTGGCGCCATGCAGGATTCGTACCGTTTTTTGAAGGAGATGTCTACCTTTTATCTGTACGATCAATCGCAGTATAACAACAGCAACTGCACCGGATTTACAAACTTAAAGATGTATCTCAGCGCAAAACTCGCCTGGAACGTCAATTTGAACGTGGAAGAGCTGATCGATAACTACTTTGAAAATTGCTACGGCCCCGCCAACGCGGCGATGCGCAAGTATTTCGAAGGGCTGCGCTCACAGTTCGCGTATATGGAAAACGTCGTCGGCATCGGCGGATCTATCTACGAAAACACGATCACGACGGCAAATTATCCTAAGCCCGTTTTGACGGCTTGGCTGGATTATATCGATGAGGCGTACGCCGCCATCGAGCCGCTGAAAGAGAGCGATCCCGCCGCATACGACAATATCTATAAGAATATTCTTACGGAAAGTATCAGCGTCAGGTATATACTTCTCACGCTGTATTCCTCAAAATACGTCGAATCGGAATTGGAAGAAATGGAATCTTCTTTTATGCGCGATCTCGGTACGGTAAACATCACCTATGTTTCCGAACATGTTACGGTAGACGGCCTTTTCTGAGAGGGGCTCGGCCGAGCGCTTTTCGCAGAAGAGAAAAACAAAATTTGTTACGCACCGCGCGGGCGTGCCGCTGCGTGCAGCCCGCGCGGGTGTAAATAATCAAACGAAGGCGAAAGCCAAAAAATTATAGGGGGTAACCATGAAAAAAGTCAAACGAGTAGCGACACTGGTGCTGTGCCTATGCATGTTTTTCAGTATCGCCGCATGCAAAGATGATCCCGGCCCCGGGCCGGATCCCGGATCTGATCAGACGGTAACGATCAGTCAGTCCACACTTTCCCTCGACCGCTATGCCGAAGCCCAATTGACGGCGCAGGCGGATCCCGCGGGAACGATCACATGGAGCAGTTCCGATACCGCCGTGTGCGAAGTGACGGACGGCCTCGTCGTCGCGACGGGCACGGGCACCGCGGAGGTCACCGCCTCCTGCGGGGACGGATCGGCGAGCTGTACCGTCACGGTCGGCGACAGCGGCGCCGTGCCGGAAATCGAAAGCGGACGGCAAAGCATCGATGTCGTCCGCGGGGAAACGCTCAGCGCCGTATTTACGGTCAGTTATAAATCGCAGCCGATTTCGGGCGTTTCCTTCACCTATAAGGTCGAAGATACGTCCGTCGCCACGGTAGACGCGAGCGGCACGGTCACCGGTGTAAAGGTCGGGTCGACTATGCTGACGGCATCGGCGGCGTACAAGGGGCTGGAACTTTCCCGTTCCGTTCCCGTGAACGTCAAGAGCGATGTAGAAGTGACGCTTTCACAGTCCGCCGTGCAGCTGTATACCAGTCAGCCGGAGGGTACCGACTACGCCACGAGCTGTACGCTCACCGCGTCCGTTTCTAAGGCGGGCGAGCCGATCGGCGGCGCGACCGTCGCGTGGAGCCTTTCGGAAGGGGATGCGGTCACGGTAGAAGACGGTGTGGTCACAGCGGTAAAGACGGGTACGGCCCGCGTTCGCGCCACCTACAATGACAGCACAGACGGCGAAATTTATGCCGAAGCAGTCATTACGGTCGATCTGCCCCGCATCACAACGGATACGGTCTTTTCCGTCGACAGGATGCACGATGCGACCCGCCTTTTGGATACCGCGGAATATCCTGCCGCAACGGAGGTGATCTATCTGGAAGAGGTGATCACCGACAATGCCGACGGCGCGCTCACATTAAAGCAGAGCTGGCTGGATTCGGTCAGCAACGGCGAGTTTGCCGTCATGGTTCTTTCCGATGGAGTGCTGTACGAAGCGACGCTCATCATTTACAACGGCTATGCGCCCGTGGGGCTGAGTTCCTTCGCTGTCGGAAGCGACGCATATTCCGAAATCACTTGGACGCCTGCCGACACTTCCGATGCCGACGTGCAGGCGATCGTGGGCGACCGCGAGGGCGTATATCATTTCAATTATGACGGGCCGGAGCACAATTCTTGGTATGTCCGCGTTGAAAATATGAATATGGAAACGTGGAGAGCGAATTACGGCTACATCCAATATAATATCTATCTCGAAGAAAAGATGCCTGCCGGCAGCGGCATCGCCAACTATGTGGGCAGCACTGCTTTCGGGCTGTATCAAACTTCCGATATCACTGCTCCGGGCTTTACCGTGCTCGATGCAAACGGTAACAGGATCAGCAGGATGGTCACTGGCGAATGGCTCACCGTCATCATCGATATCGATGCCACAGGCAGTTCGGGTGCACGCTTTTCCTTCTCGGGGGCAGGTACGGGCGCGGGCGGCACCTACTTCTATGTGTCCGATTTCCGCTTGATCGAAGAGGAGCATTACAGCACGCTTCGCATTGAATCGAATGTTTCTTCTATCTCTATTCCCACGGTAACGACGGCTATTGACCCCGTTACGGTGTCTGTATTCGAGGGTACAACGCAGCTCGAAGATCCGAACCTCGTTTGGGCGAGCAGCAACGAAGCCGTCGTCAAAGTCACCGGCAACGGCGGCAGCGCGACCCTCCAATGTTTGGCGCAAGGCATCGCTTATATCACGGCAACGTATACCAATCGCTTAGGGGAAACGGCGGTCGCGACCATCGCTTTCGAGTGTGAAAAGCTCGACGCATATTATAAAGAAGTGCCCGCGCCCACGTTGACGGCGGAAGGGGTGGATGTTTACCCCGACTATCTGGATATCAGCGATTATTCCGACTATCTGACGGATACGACGGACTTCCCCGCAGAGGGCGCCCCTGCAGGCATCACTTCTGCCGTGCACCTATCCGACATCAGTAATATCTACAATGCAGGATACAATCAATTCCGCATTGCTTTGGAGGGCATCAACTTTGATGACTATGTGGAAAATGCCGCCGGCGTGACGCAGGGTATGACCAGCGATACCTGGGGCTTTACCGATCAGGTCAGATACGGCAACGATTATATTTCCGTATGGATGTATTGGAAAACCGTTTATGCGGACGGCCGCGAAGAAACGCCCGCCACGCACGATGTTTGGGGGCAGG
Source organism: uncultured Clostridia bacterium (assembly GCA_904374385.1). Classification (GTDB taxonomy): domain Bacteria; phylum Bacillota; class Clostridia; order Christensenellales; family Borkfalkiaceae; genus Borkfalkia. The sequence goes on from CAJFGA010000046.1 coordinate 10,317, forward strand.
TCTGGTGGGCGGACGGCTCGTATAACAGGATCACGGAGGCCGGATATTATACCTGCCAGTCGATCGTGACGGATCAGGTCGACGCCAATGGCAATATGATCAATGGCCGCGGGCATACCAACGTTTGGTTTGAGTACAGGATCCCGATGAACCTCATCAAAAATGCCGCCGATGTACGCGACGAAATGTTCTTTACAATGTACTATGACCGCATGTGGAGCAGCGGCGCAGAAGTGCTGACCGACGTGTATATCGCGATGCCGACCGTCGTTTACGGCTTAGAGGACGGCGCCGTCGGAGAAGATGTCGACCTTTCCCTCGATAACAGGGGATTGACCGATCTTACCTACAACATTACGGTAACGGACGCATCGGGCGCAACCGTCTTTACGGGCAGCGAAACGAATGCCGTTCTCAACCTTTCTGAAGGAGGGGATTACACGGTCACCTATTCCGATGTCGTTTCCTCAGCGTACAAAAACGCTTCTACTTTCTCCAAAAAGCTGACTCTCATCGGCGACGGCTCCGATGTGCCGCCTGCGCCCGAAGAGGAAGCGTATTATGAAGCGCCTGTGCTGACCCCAGAGGGGATCAAATGGGCGTCGGGGGAGGCAGTCAGCGCGCAGTCGCCTAAAATCGAACTGACGACGGACTTCCCGCAGGAAGGCGCGCCCGCAGGCATTGCCTCCGCCATTCATATGTCGGGCATCAACGAGGTCGTAACGGATATGCAGACCAGCAAGATGATCGCTTTCACGCTCGGCGATATCAACTTTGCCGACTATTCGGCAAACAGCAATCCGGATGCGCTCGGCAAGTCGACCAGCGCCTCATGGCTCATGACAGACCAAATCGGTACCGGCAACGACTATATTTCCGTTTGGATGTACGTCAGTGCCATATACAGAGACGGCAGTGAAGGGGTGCCCGCCCGCAGGCCCAACATTTGGGGGCAGGCTTGGTTTGTCGACGGCAACGGTGCGCGCGTATCTTCGATTTATTCGCTGAATGATACGTCTACAAACGTATTTGACGCAAACGGAAACGAGATCGACGGCCGTATCATCACCAACGGCGGTTGGTTTGAGTACAGGATTCCCATTCTCGCCGTCAAAGAGCTTGCCGCTTCGTATAACGAATTGTATTTTACGGGCTACTTCAACGGTATGACGGATGACGGCACCGAAGTCATTACAGATATTTACTTCGCCATGCCGTCCATACAGCTTTCCGTGCGCGGCGCAGCAAATGCTGCGGTCGACCTGTCCATCGACGACAGGGAGATTTCCGACCTTACCTACACGATCACTGTCACGGACACCGCAGGCGACGTCGTGTTTAGCGGCAGCGAATCGGAAGCGACGCTCGCCGTATCCGCGCTCGTTGCAGGCGAATATACGGTAACGTATACGGAGATCGCTTCGCCGTCGGTCTACAAAAACACATCCTCGTTTACGAAAAAGCTGATTCTCAGCGCGGCACAGTGATAAACGGCACAAGAGCGGCGCCGCGAAACGCGGCGCCGCAAAATGAAAAAATTAAGGGGTTTAGGCAATGAATATGAAAACAGGAATTTATGTCCCTTTAATAACGCCCTTTCGCGAAAACGGGGAGATTGATTATCGAGGGCTCGCCGATGCGACCAAGTTTGTACTCGCTAAAGGCGTAGACGGGATCTATGCGTTGGGGGCTTCGGCGGAATTTCCTCTGCTGAGTGTGGAAGAGCGCAAAAAATGTCTTGAAACGATCGTGCGCGCCGCAGACGGCGCCGAGATCATCGTTCAAGTCGGGGCCGCGGCCACAGAACAGTCTTTATCGCTCGCCAAACATGCGCAAACATGCGGGGTCGGGATGATTTCGGCGGTGGCGCCCTATTATTTTGCATACACCTTCGAACAAGTCAAAGAATATTTTGAGGATGTGGGAAATGCGACCCCGCTGCCGCTGATGGTATACAATGCCGCGCAGTCGCGCTCCTATTCTTTGGCGGAGATGGAAAGTTTGATGCGGATGGATAAAGTCGCCGCCATGAAATACACCAACTACAATTTTTTTCATTTGGAAAGGCTGATCGCTAAATTTCCCGATAAAAAATTCTTCGTCGGGGCGGATGAAATGTTCCTCGCGGGGCAGGCGATCGGCGCGCACGGGGCGATCGGCACCACCTATAACTATGCCGGCGATTCATATATCCGCTGCAGAGAGCTCTATAAAGAGGGCAAAGTAAACGAAGCGCTGGAGATCGTGCATAAAGTCAATGCGATGACGGAGCTGTTGTTTGATTCGAAAAGTCCGCTTGCCATGGCAAAGTATGTGATGCGGATGCAGGGGCTGGATATTTTGCCCGTTTCCAGAAAGCCGTATACCCCCTTGACGGAAGAAATGCAAAAGAAGATCGAAAATGCATACAGACAATATTTTTAAAATACGATGTATGTCTTGATCGTAATCCTGTCTGCCGGGTTTACTTCCGGCGCGTTTGCATTCAGAAAGCTATACCAAAGTCATGCGGGCGGCGGTATGCGCAGTTCTTTGCTGTTTATCGCTGGATATGCCGCAACGGGCGCATTTTTGCTCTGCATCGGGTCAGACATGCAGGCGGGCGTTTCCGAAACGGGCGCCGCGCTTGCAGCTGGGCAGGCTTTTTTGATCGTATGCGTGCAATATTTGAGCGTGGTCGGAACGGCGTACGGCGGTATTTTGGTCTTAACGATGTTTTTGACGCTGGGTGCGACGGTGATCCCGTTTTTCGGCGGGATCCTCTTTTTTCAGGAATCGGTGAACGGATGGCGCATAGCCGGCATTGTATGTATGTTGCTGTCGCTTCTGCTGCCCGTTCTTTTTACAAAAAAAGGAGCGAACGGCCGCCCTAAACGGTACTATGCCATATGCGCCGCGGCATTCATTCTGAACGGATTGGCGCCCGTGTGCAGCAAACTAAAGGTACTGTATGCGCCGGGAGATGCGCTTATGGCATACCAATGTGCCATTATGGCTTTTGTGTTTTTACTGTCCGGGGCAGCACTCTTGACAGGGGCGGTTTCGCGTCGGATGACGAAGGGGATCGGCTGGCTTTCTCTGCAGAACGGCTGTCTTCCCCTTGTACGACACGATACGGGCGGCGTCTTTTTGTATCTTGTAGCCGCTATGTTCGCGCTCTGTGCCTGCATCGGGGACTATTTGTCGCTTTTTTCATTGACGGGGCTGGACGTATCCGTGCAATCTCCGCTCAACATGGGGCTTTTGATGGTCTTTACGGCATGTATCGGAAAAATTTGTTTTAAGGAAAAAATATCTCGGGTCACGTCGTTGAGTTTGGCAGCCGCTTTGACAGGTGTCCTCTTTATGGCAATTTGATATAGTGAGACAATGATATATAGCTTGGCAGCCCCCGCCGAAGATCGTTTCGGCAGGGGCTCTTTCCATATTTCCCTGTGACGAAAAAAGGAAAGGGAAAGGCTGTATATGGCAAAATCATACAAATTTTTGAAAAAATTATCCTATAATCTTTCCATTTTTTGTATTAACATATATAATATATAAAAGAGAAGCATGCAGGAGAAGGGAAATGGATTTTCATCAATCGATATTGGAAAACAGGAAGGCAAACCGATATCCTTTTTTAGCGGCGCACAGGGGCGTGAACGGGGCGAATATCCCGTGTAATACACTGCTCTCTTATAAAATCGCCGTCATGCAGGGAGCGGACGTCGTCGAATTGGATGTTTCCAAGAGCAAGGACGGGAAATTTTTTGTCTTTCATCCCGGCATGGAGCCGGTACTCCTGAAAAGCGGAAAGTATATTTCCGAAATGACGGCAAAAGAAGTGGCGCAGCAGACCATCCTCAATTGCGACGATACGCCTACGG
>CAJFGA010000047.1 GCA_904374385.1 uncultured Clostridia bacterium
TAAAATTGAATACAACCGCTACGGCGGAAAAATATATGGGATATAGTCGTGCGATAACAGCGTACTGCCAGACCTGCAATTCTTCGCACAGGGCAAAAGATAACGAGCACAGGCCAACATTAAAAATCCCCGCAAATAAGCGAGGCAAAATTGTATCGGCGGCATATTATGTTTAAACAAGTGTGCGCGGACTTTCGTCTGCGCACACTGATTTTTTAAATAGGTTGCATTTTTGATACGAAATAGGGTATAATGATTCGCAGTGCAGGGATATGTAAGACATGGTTTAAAGGGGCAAGGAGTATTTTGAGCCGTAACAAACATTTATAGAGGGAACAGATGGATAGCAATAAAAATTTACGCGCATTCGAATCAAAATTTTTTAGTCACTTTGATGAAAAATATTTTTCTTTCGATTTGAAAAGGCCCAACCCTTTTACCGATATCGTTTTTGTGACGGCCGTAAAAACACAACAGACGGCCAAGGTATATTTTGACTCTGTCGCTAAAGAGGTCGGCTTTTGGAACGATTCCGACGAGGAATTCGTGCGCCCGTTAAATGAAAGGGGCATAGCGGATCTGGCCGACGCCTTTTATAAAGAAATCGTGGCTCGTCTGTACTTTTGTATGACGGAGCAAGGCGAAACGGTAGCCGAATTCTATGTAAAGGCAAAAGCCCCGATTCGGCAGAGTATTTTGGAAATACTCTATGCGCGTACTCGCGCTTCAAAGAAAAATTTTGACGCAGTTTTGGTGACTGATTTTTTGGGCAATATCCGTGAAAAGATACGCCGCGAGGCAAATTCCGATGGATTTGTCTTTGAAGATTGAAAAATCGCCCGATCGTTGCGGGACGAAGTAATCTCCGATAGGGACGCTGGATCCGTCACATGCAGTGAAAGTCCCCCTAAGGGGAATCTTTTGTTTACCGCGATATGTCAAAGACTGGGCGTTGATGCAAAAAGAGGGGAGGCGTTTGCTCCATTTGGAGCCCTCTAAATATTTCAATTATTGGCGCATAAGGGCATAGTCGATCGAGTCGACGAGGGCGATCCAGCTCGCCTCGATCACGTCTTCCGATACGCCGACGGTTGTCCAGCTGTCGGAAGCGTTTGCCGATGTGATCAGCACGCGTACCTTAGCGGCGGTTGCCTTGTCGGAATCGAGCACGCGCACTTTAAAGTCGGTCAAAGATACGCGCGCGATCTCCGGGTAAAAATCGGCGAGCGCAGCGCGCAGCGCCAAGTCCATGGCATGTACGGGCCCTTCGCCGTCGGAAGCGGAAATTTTTGTGTTTCCGTTGACGCGTATCTTCACGATCGCCGAGGCGACTTTCCCTTCGATGGCGGGCAGTTCGTTGATAATTTTATAGTTGATCAGATCGAATGACGATTTATATTTGCCCAACAGTTTTTCGACGAGCAGCACAAAGCTCGCTTCCGCCGCTTCGTATTGGTAGCCCGCGAGCGCCCGCTCTTTGAGTTCGGCGACGATCGCCGCCATTTCCTTTCCGTTTTTATCCAGCGAGGGAAAGTAATTTTTCAGTTTATCGTATATAGCGCTCTTGCCGGAAATTTCGGAAAGCAGGAATTTCCTCTTGTTTCCGATGGTTTCCGGATCGATGTGCTCGAAGGAAGAGGAGTATTTGAGCACGCCGTCCGCATGCATGCCCGCCTTGTGTGCAAAGGCGCTCATGCCGATATACGGCTGATTTTCGGGAATGGCCACATTCGCCGTTTCCGCAATGGTCATGGCGCTCTCATAGATATCCTTGAGCTTTTCGGGCGGGATACATTCGTATCCGCGCTTGAGCTGCAAGTTGCAGATGACGGTGGAAAGGTTCGCGTTGCCGCAGCGCTCGCCGAAGCCGAGAAAAGTCCCTTGGATCTGCCGCGCGCCCGCTTTGACGGCTTCGATGGAATCCGCCACGGCGAGTCCGCCGTCGTTGTGGCAGTGGATCGCGACAATCGTATCGGGGAAGGCTTCGGTCACCTTTTTGGTAATCTCGTACGCTTCATCGGGAAAAATGCCGCCGTTCGTGTCGCACAGGCAAAGGCAATAGGCGCCCGCTTCGCGCGCTTTGGCAAGCGCCCGCATCGCATAGGCGGCGTCCGCCTTATATCCATCAAAGAAGTGTTCGGCATCGAATACGACCTTTTTGCCGTGCTCGCATAAAAACCGAACGCTTTCGTAGATCATGGCGAGATTTTCTTCGGGCGTCGCCTTGATGACGTCGGTCACATGCATAATGTGGCTTTTACCGAAGATAGCGACAAATTCCGTGCCCGCTGCAAGCAGAGATTTTAAGTTGCTGTCCTCTTCGGGGGCGATCCCTTTGCGCCGCGTCGAACCGAAGGCGACGATCTTGGCGTGCGTCAGCTTCATGCCCGCGATCTTTTGAAAGAACTGCATTTCCGCGGGGTTGGAAAAGGGGTTGCCCGCCTCGATGAAGTCGATGCCGAGCCTGTCGAGTGTTTCGATGACTTTGATCTTATCGTCTACCGAAAAGGATACGTTGGCTCCCTGCGCCCCGTCGCGCAGAGAGGAATCGAATATCTGTAATTTCATAAGAAAAAATCCTTCGCACAAATTGCGCAAAAGAGATGCGCAATTTGTTTGATTTTCAGAGAAAACCCGACGTCCGCCGTTTTGTAAACGGCGCGCCGTTCGGTTTTCTCTCTGCGGCGACGTGTTACGTCTCATATTATAAATCGCCGCATTCATGTTTTCCGCAGCACACCCCAATTTGGCAATCCTTTGCCTTACGGAAAGGGTGAATGTCCGCAATTGTGTATTGTGTGCCCTTAAATATCGCGGACAGATGGGGAAGCCCGTTCGGGTTTCCCCGCAAAATCGCACGATTTCGCAGGCATCGGCTTGCCGAGAAATCGGCGAGTTATTTTGTGAATATTGCGCCCTTGCTCGCCGAAGTCACCTGTGCGCGATAGCGTTTTAAATATCCGTCCACCGGTTTTTCGAGCGGTTTAAAGGAGGCAAGGCGTTGGCGCAGCTCTTGTTCGCTCACGCGCAGGTTGATCTCTCCTTTTACGATATCGATGTCGATGATGTCGCCGTCACGGATCACGCCGATGGGCCCTCCCGCCGCCGCTTCGGGGCATACATGCCCGATTGCCGCGCCGCGCGTCGCACCAGAAAATCTCCCGTCCGTGATCAGCGCGACGTCCGCGCCCAGCCCTGCGCCCACGATAGCGGAGGTAGGGGAGAGCATTTCGCGCATACCGGGGCCGCCCTTCGGTCCCTCGTAGCGGATGACGACTACGTCGCCCTTCACGATCTTGCCCGTGGAAATGGCTTCCATCGCCGCCTCTTCACTGTCAAATACCTTTGCCGGACCGCTGTGTTTGAGCATTGCAGGGTCGACGGCGCTCTTTTTGACGACGGCGCCCTCTGCCGCGATGTTCCCTTTTAATATCGCCAGGCCGCCCGTCTTGGAATAGGGGTTATCCAGCGGACGGATGACATCCGCATCCAATACGCGCGCATTTTTCACCCGTTCATGCTGCGTTATGCCCGAAACGGTCATGGCGGTACCGTCAAAAAGCCCCGCCTCTTCCAGCTGCCTGATGACGGCGGAAATGCCGCCTGCCTCGTTGAGATCTTCGATATAGTGTTCGCCGGCAGGCGCAAGTTTGCAGATATGCGGCACTTGTGCGCTCACTTCGTTGAAGGTGTCGATCGAAAAATCTTTTTCGCTCATACCTACTTCGTTTGCCACGGCCAAAAGGTGCAAAACGCTGTTGGAGGAAGCGCCGATGGCATTGTCCACCGCAACGGCATTGCGCACCGCTTTGGGTGTAATCACGTCGGAAGGGCGGATATTGTTTCTGACGGCGTTCATCACGGCCTCGCCCGTCTCTTTGGCGAGCATGATGCGCCTGCTGTATACCATGGGGATGGTGCCGTTGCCGGGCAGGGCGATGCCGAGCGCTTCGGTCAGGCAGTTGAGGCTGTTTGCCGTAAACATGCCCGAGCAGGAACCGCAGGTCGGACAGGAAGAGCACTCGTATTCGTGCAGTTCTTCCGCATCGATTTTGCCCGCGTTGTATGCGCCCACCGCTTCAAACATAGAGGAAAGGGAAAGGCGTTTGCCGTGCATTTTTCCCGCAAGCATCGGCCCGCCCGAAACAAAGGCGCAGGGCAGGTCGAGGCGTACCGCCGCCATCAGCATGCCGGGGATGATCTTGTCGCAGTTGCCCACGAACACAATGCCGGAAAAGGCGTGCGCCCGCGCTAAAATTTCGGCGCTGTCCGCGATGATTTCGCGCGAGGGCAGGGAATAGCGCATGCCCGCGTGCCCCATGGCAATGCCGTCGCATACGCCGATAGAGGGCACGACGACGGGTTTGCCGCCCCCTGCAATGACGCCCTCTTTCACCGCCTCGGCGATTTTATCGAGGTACATATGTCCGGGGATGATGTCGCTTTGCGCGCAGATGATGCCGATGATGGGCTTTTTCATTTCGCTGTCCGTCCAGCCGAGCGCACGCATCAGCGAGCGCTGGGAAGACATAGCCGTTCCTTCCGAAAAAATATTGTTCATATCGTAATACCGTCCGTTTTACTTTCAAATAGCGTTTTGATTCGATTTTGGTGATCAGATCATCTCGTTATAATCGAGCAGATCTTTCAGCTTTTTGTCTCCGCGCGCGAGGGCCGTTACGCCCGTCCGCGCCATTTCGAGGATGCCGTAGGGCTTGAGAACACCGACGAAGCCGTCCAGCTTGACGGGATCCCCCGTGATTTCCAATACCAAACTGTCGGGGGAAAGGTCGACGATCTTTGCCTTATATACATCCTTGATCTCGATGAGCTCCGATCGCTTTTCGGCAGGCGCCGCCACCTTGATGAGAAGGAGCTCGCGCAATACGGAATCGTCCTCCTGCACGAGGGAAATTTTTTTCACGTCGATCAGCTTGTCCATCTGTTTGATCATCTGCGAAAGGATATAGTCGTCGCCGTTGAGCACGATGGTCATGCGCGAAAGGCTTTCGTCCTCCGTCGCGCAAACGCACAAACTGTCGATATTGTATCCGCGGCGGGCAAACAGGCCGGAAATACGGGTCAAAACGCCGCTCTTGTTGGCGACGAGCGCCGCGATCGTATATTTTTTCATGTCCTTAACCGCCTTATATTTTCGTTATGATGGAATCAAAAGATTTGCCGGGTGCGATCATCGGCAGCACCTTGTCGTCGATGTCGATCTTGCAGTCGACGAGCACGGGGCCGTCTTCTGCAAATGCTTCCGAAAATACTTTATCCGCATCTTCCGGCTTTGCAAGCAGAAGGCCTTTGGCGCCGAAAGCCTCGGCAAGTTTCACATAGTTCGTCTTTCTGTCGAGGGTGGTCTGCGAATAACGTTTTCCGTAAAACAGGGTCTGCCACTGGCGCACCATGCCGAGTGTGTTGTTGTCGGTCAGCAGAATGACGAGGGGCAGTTTATACGAAACTGCCGTGCACAGCTCGTTCAAATTCATGTGAAAGCTGCCGTCGCCCGTCACGAGCACCGTCTTTCTGCCCGTGCCCACGCACGCGCCGATCGCCGCGCCCAGGCCGAAGCCCATCGTGCCCAGTCCGCCGCTCGAAATAAAGGTGCGCGCCTTTTCAAAGGGATAATACTGCGCCGTCCACATTTGGTGCTGGCCGACGTCCGTCGCCACGGGAGTATCCGTGTCTGTGTATTTTTTCGCCGCCGCAATGACAGTGTGCGCCGCGGGCAGTTCCGCCGTGCTCTTTTCGTATTCTTTGTAGGCGTTTACTTCTTTCAGCCAGTCGCTGTGATCTGCCTGATCCAATAGGGGGACGAGCGCTTTTAATATCTCGTTGAGATCGGCCATGACCGGAATGTCCGATTTGACGTTTTTGTCGATCTCCGCGGCGTCGATGTCAAACTGAACGATGGTCTTTCTGTCATGAAATTTTGCCCTGTCGCCCGCAACGCGGTCAGAGAAGCGCATGCCGCATACGATCACCGTATCCGCGCGCAGGAATGCCTTTGCGCTCGCGTCCGTTCCGTGCATGCCGACCAGTCCCAAAAACTGCGCGTCGGATGCCGGGTAACTGCCCAATCCCATCAGGGTAGAAGAGACGGGCGCCTCGATGCGCTTGGCAAGGCGATAGATGTTTTCCGAAGCGTTTGAACTGATCGCGCCGCCGCCCACGATCAAGAGGGGGCGCTTTGCAGAGCGGATCGCTTTGGCAGCTTCCGAAAGCGCCTCTTTGGCGACCGGCTTGGGCGCATATGCGCGGCGGGGCCTTTCTTCATATTCCGCCGTTTCCGTCTGAATATTTTTGGGAATGTCGATCAAGACGGGGCCCTTTCTTCCGGAACCCGCAATGTAAAAGGCTTCGCGGATGGTATCTGCAAGTTTGTTGACGTCTTTTACGATATAGTTGTGCTTTGTTACGGGCATGGTAACGCCGGCGATGTCTACTTCCTGGAAACTGTCGCGGCCCAGGTTCGCCACGGTCACATTGCCCGTGATGGCTACGAGGGGAACGGAATCCATATACGCCGTGGCAATGCCCGTCACGAGGTTGGTCGCACCGGGCCCGGACGTCGCCAGGCATACGCCCGTCTTGCCCGTCGCGCGCGCATAGCCGTCCGCTGCGTGCGCCGCCCCCTGTTCGTGTGCGGTGAGAATATGTTTGATCGTCCCGTCGCGGTAGATAGCGTCGTAAATGTCCAAAACGCATCCGCCGGGATAGCCGAACACCGTGTCCGCACCCTGTTCTTTCAAGCATTGAATGAGTATTTCAGCTCCCGTAAGTTTCATAAAAGCTCCCGATAGAAATAGAAAGCGAGCCGCGCGCCCGCTTAACCCTATTATAAAATTGTAAAATCATATTCTTAAATATTTTAGCGAAAATAGCGTGCCGTGTCAAGCGATTTGGAAATGCTGTCCGCTTCGCGCGGGATAAAGCGGAACGGAGGGCGACGGATTTTGCTTGTACGGCGGGTTGCACAAAAATAAAAGGAATGCGGCGATTATTGTTGACAACAGATTCATTTCGTATTACTATTATTAAAACTCATTAAAAAGGGGACAACGGTATGCAAAAAGTTTTCGAACAGAGCCAATGGATCTGGCTGAAAGAGAGTCAAATCAACCAATACGCAGATTTTGTTTGCGAGTTTTCGGCGGAAGAGGCGGAAAACCTCGCCTTGCGCATCAGTGCCGATACCGATTACGCCGTTTTCATCAACGGGGTATACATATACAGCGGGCAGTATCCCGATTATCCGCACTACAAAGTGTACGATACATTTCAAATCGGAAAATATTGCAAGAGGGGAAAAAACCGTTTGGCTATTTTGTGCCGATATGCGGGGGAGGACAGCAGTACATATTTAACTGCTGCCGCAGGGCTTTTGTTTGAAGTGCTGTGCGGAAACAAGGTCATCGCCGCGAGCGGGGAAGAGATCCTTTCCCGCCAAGATCGCTGCTATCGGAGCGGACGGATCGAAAATATTTCGCCGCAGTTGGGGCATACGTTCGCGTATGACGCCTGTCAAGAGGACGGATGGATACAAAGGGACTGCGAAGGTTTTGAAAAGAGCGCCGTTGTTTTGAAGAAGTGCGATCTTGTCCCGCGTCCCGTTTCGCGGCTGCAGCATATAGAAGGGGAGGCGAAGGTCTGCGCCCAGGGAGAATATATTGACGGAACGCAGTCTCCCGTACCGGCGGAACGCATAACCCAGGCATTTTTAAAGCCTTTGCCGATCGGCGAAAACCGTGCATTGCCGAGCAAGGAGGGGCTCACGCTGCAGTCTTCGCGCGACGGCGTCTACTTTGTGGCGGATATGGGAGAAGAGACGGCGGGATTCGCCGTGCTCGATTTGGAAGTGCCGCAAGATGCCCAGGTGTATGTGGGGTTCGGGGAACATCTGCATGACCTGCGCGTCCGTGCGAAGATCGGCCTGCGGAATTTCGCTTTCGCGTATAGGGCGAAGCAGGGGCGCCATTCGTTCTGCGGCATCATGCGCCGCCTGGGTTGCCGCTATTTGCAGATCCATGTCGCCGCGCCGAGCGCGACCCTGTATGACTGCCGCATTCTGCGCACGGTATATCCCGTTACGCCGATACCGTTTGCCATCCAAGACGGGCTGCGCCGCAAAATTTACGAGAACGGCGTGCGCACTTTGGTCAATTGTATGCACGAACATTATGAAGACTGCCCTTGGCGCGAGCAGGCGCTGTACGCCATGGACAGCCGCAATCAAATGCTGTTCGGCGCATATGTGTTTCAAGACAATGAGGACTATGCGCGCGCCAATTTACGCCTGATGATGCACGGAATGCGCGAGGACGGGCTGTTGGCGCTCTGTTTTCCCGCAGGTATAGCCATCACCATTCCTTCGTTCAGCCTTTATTTTGTATTCGCCGTTTCCGAATATTTTGAAAGGACGGGGGATGCTGCGTTTGTCCGCGAGGCGTATCCCGCATTGCAGAAGATCATGCAGACGTTTTTGCATAAAAAGGACGAAACGGGCCTGATCCCCATCTTTACGGAAAAGGAATATTGGAATTTTTACGAATGGCGCCCGGGGTTGGACGGCGGAAACACTTTCCGCGACGATATACTGCCGCTGCGCTATGACAGCTGCCTGAATCTCCTTTATGTGATCGCTCTGCAAAAAATGCAGCCGATTTATCGGCTGCTCGGCGAGGGAGAGGCCGAAAACGCGGTAGAGGCGGAAGAGATCAGAAGGGCGATCGCGGCGCATTTTTACGATGCGGAAAGGGGCATTTTTGTGACATCGCTGCAGGACGGCGTGCGGGAAGGCGGCTGCGTCTTGGCGCAGGCATTGGCCGTGGCAGCGTATTGCCTGCCCGAAAAAGCAGAGGCGCTTTGCGAAAAGATCAAGAGCGGAGAAGGGCTTGTTCCCGCTACGCTCGCCAATAAACCGTGGGTCTACGACGTGCTCCTGCAGACGTCCCAAAATAATTTGCCTTTTGTCCTGCGGGATATCGAAACGGTCTACGGGCAAATGTCCGTATGCGGCGATACGACGTTGTATGAAACGGAAAAGGGCGCCGATGATTTCGACTTGGCAGGCAGCTTGTGCCACGGATGGTCCGCCGTGGCGTGTTACATTTTCCGCAAATATCAAGACGTGCTCGGTCGATATTGAGCGGATCGGGAAATTAAAATGCGCCGAACGGTTGCATAAACGTTCGGCTGGCGCTAGAATAGAAAAAATTTATACAGGGGAGGAAGAAAGATGTATCAAAAGCACAATTTTGAGATATTTCCGGTGAGCGCACTGGAAAAGGTACGCGGGCAAATCCGGCCGCAGCTGTTCGAGGCAGAAAACACGGCATTGCAGGGGGAACGAGTTGGTTTTCAAATCGCATACAGGTCAGTGGGGCTGACGCGCAGCGACCTGCAGTATAGCCTGAGGGGCGTGGAAGAAAAAAACGCGCAAGTGTATCTGGTGCGGGAAGTGCCGTGCACCTTTGCCGTAGCGGAGGGCTCTGACGACTATGTGCTGCAAAGCGATCCGGGCACCATGCCGGATTTGTTGGCGCCCGCGACAAAAAGCGGCATCGTCGCTCGCGGGAACGTATGGCAGGCGTTCTATATTGTTCTGAGCGGTTTGGCCGCAGGGGAATATGAAATACAGTTTTCGATAAGCGACGAAAGCGGAGAACTGCTCGGTCAAACGGAGTATCGCTTGCATGTTTCGTCGCAGGAACTGCCGCCGAACGATCTCGTCTGCACATTTTGGATGCATTATGACAGCCTGGCAGATTATTATAAACTGCCGCTTTTCAGCGAAGAATACAATAAAATTTTGAAGTCGTATATCGAGAGCGCAGTGAAACACGGCCTCACGATGCTATTGACGCCGCTTTTTACGCCGCCGTTGGATACGGAAGTGGGAAAAGAGCGGATGACGGTGCAGCTGGTGGAAGTGGAAAAGAAGGGCGATACATACGAGTTCGGGTTTGACCGCCTCGAATGGTTCATGCGCTTCGCGGAGGAGAACGGGGTGCGGTATTATGAGATGTCGCATCTGTTCTCGCAGTGGGGAGCGGGATTCGCGCCTAAGATCGTGGCAAAAGAACAGGGGGTAACCAGGCGGATCTTCGGTTGGGAAACGGAGGCCCTCTCCGATGGATACAAGGGATTTTTATCCGCATTTTTGCCGCGCCTGCGCGCATGGCTGATCGAAAAGGGATTCTATGAACGGTGCTATTTTCATATATCGGACGAGCCGAACGAAGCGGCGTTCGAACATTATAAAGCGTGCCATGATTTTGTAAAGCAGTATTTGCCGGACGCAAAATTCGTCGATGCGATGTCGCATTACGAATATTACGCGCAAGGGGCGGTGGATCATCCCTTTGTGGCGGTCGATGCGACGGAAACGTTTATCGAAAAGGGCGTGAAGGATTATTTTGTGTATTACTGCACGGGGCAGCGGAATGAATTCGTGTCGAACCGATTTATGTCTATGCCGCTGGAACGCGTGCGGATACTGGGGATGCAGATGTACCTGAACGGTGTGCGCGGTTTTCTGCAGTGGGGCTATAACTTTTATTATTCGTTTTTATCGCGCGAAGCGCTGGACCCGTATGCCGTGACCGATTGCATGGGAAAATTCCAGAGCGGCGACGCGTTCGTCGTGTATCCCGGAAAAGATGGCGCGCTGGAATCGATACGGAACGAGGCGTTTCAGCAGGGAATACAGGATCTGAGGGCGTTAAATCTGCTGGAAAAGAAGATAGGCAGGGAAAAGGTGACGGCGATGCTGGAAGAGAGCGGCATGGCAAAGAATTTTACCGATTATCCGAAAAACGCGCTTTGGCTCATCGCTTTGCGGAAAAAGATCAACAGAATGATAGAGCAATAAAAATTTCACACCTCTTTTGGATGAAAATAAATCAATGCGTTCGGTGTTGCACCGAACGCATTCCGTTTTTAAAATTTTTAGTTGTTTCAAAATTTTAAATCTCCGTATCGGAGGAATTCATTTTTTTCCTGTATGCAAGGGGAGAAATTCCGTACTTTTTCTTAAACAGCACATAAAAGTAGCTCTCCGTTTCAAAGCCGACCTGTTCGATGATCTCGCTGATTTTCAGCGTGGTATTTTTGAGAAACAGGCAAGAAATGGAAAGTTTTTTATCGTTTACAAGTTCGGCAAGCGTACTGTTGTAATTCTTTTTCAAAATGCGGGATGCCTGTTTCGTGCTCACATGCAGCCGTTCGGCAAGATAGCCGAGGTGAATATTTTCATGGTAGTGATTTTGCAGTACGGCTTCAATAATGGGAACGTAATTGACCGTATCGTCGAGGTATTCCGCCTGATCGAGCCTTTTAGAAGGCTGAAAAAGCTCAAACACGGAGATCAGCAGAAGAGAAAAAAGCGATTGGATCTTGATGCTGTTCAAATCGTTCGTTTCATGAAAAGCGCGGTTGATCTGGGCGACATATACGCTGATTTCATTCGAAAGGGGAAAGGACACAATGGAATCAAAACCGATGGATTTGACGAGATTCGCGTAAATACTGGGCGTTTTATTCTTCAATTTTGAAAGAGAAAATCGAAACCGGACGCTGCTTTCTTTTTTAGAAACGGAAAAATGATTGAAGTTGGGCGGAACGATCACGACCGAGTCGGCTATTTCGACGATGGAATTTTCCGTCGTTATGCTTAAATTGTTTCCGCTGACAAAAAATATTTCGTAATCGGCATGGTAATGGATCGTTTTAAACGTAGATATGCCTTCGCTTTTCGACGGCTTGGTGTTAAAAGTCTCGTCGACGGTGATCAAGATCTGCGTATCGCCCAATTTGAGCGTAAACGTTTTTGTAGCGATGGGATTTTGCCAAAGGCTTGGTTTGTTCTGCATGGGTTCATTATACATGAACTGAAAAAAATTTACAACTGCTTACGGCAAAAAACTTTAAAAATAGGACATGTCCTGCAAAAAGATGTTTTTTCGCTGGATTGAAAGTAACAAATTTAGGGGGTATAATACAATCATGAAATAAGAATAGCGGAGATGCAGCAAGCAGAATTTAATATTTAGAAGAAGATAGGAGAAGATAAGATGTTACACGACAAAATTGAAATTATCCGGCACGGCGTCATCGCGCAGAGCGAACATATCTTCGGCAATTTTAATTGGCCGAGCATTGCGCGCCTGCCGGACGGCGCCCTGGCGGTCGTCTGTTCTGGCGAACGCTTTGAGCATATCGATCCTTTCGGCAAAGTCGTCATCTGCTATTCGAGGGACGAGGGCAAAACTTGGACGCGCCCCGCAACCGTCATCGATACGCTGCTCGACGACCGCGACGCGGGCATTACGGCGTGGAAAGATAAGATCATCGTAACGAGCTTCAACAATACAAAAAAGTTCCAGGAATACTGCTTGGAAGTGTACAATCACGACGACATGCACAAAAATCTGTTTCGCTCGTATCTGAAGTACATCCCCGAAGGCTACGAAGAGAGGACGCTCGGCTCCATGTATGTGATTAGCGATGACGGTTATACGTTCGGAGACATCCGTTATGCGCCCGTGATGGCGCCGCACGGGATGACGGCTTTGAACGACGGCCGCCTGTTCTATGCGGGAACGCTGTACTACAGCCCGGAAGAGGGCCCGAAACCGATCTGCTATACGATCAGCGAGGACGGCCTCTCGTGGTCGCAGCCGGTGCCCCTTCCCCTTGCAAAGCCGGAACAGGGCAGGGGATGGCTCGATCAAAAAAAGTCGTATTTTTGCGAACCGCATGCCCTTTGCCTGCCGAGCGGCAGGATCCTGATCGGCCTGCGCGAAGAAGTGCCGGGCAAACCTTTCAATACATGGGTAATGCATAGCGACGACGGCGGAAAAACGTTTTCCGAACCAGTACTGGTCGCAGCGGGCGGTGCGCCGCCTCATTTGTTCCGGCATTCGTCGGGAGCGGTCATTTTGTCCTACGGCTACAGGACGCCGCCCCGCGGGCAGCGGGTACGCATCAGCGACGATGACGGGGAAACGTTCGGCAGCGAATTGATCTTGCGCGGCGACGCGCCCGATTGGGATCTCGGCTATCCGGCCACGGCGGAGTTGACGGACGGCAGTCTGATCAGCGTTTATTATCAGCGTACCGATCCCGCGCGCCGCAACAACAGCATCTGTTACACCGTTTGGAAACTTAAATAGAGATAATAAAATTTGAGGAGAAAATTAGATGAGCATTCTTAAAAAACTTTGCACGATTTCTTTATCGGCCGTCATGCTGGCGGCTGCCGCGGGTTGTGCCCCGAAGATCCGCGAAAACGAGGAAGAGGTGGATGCGACCATGACGCAGCTGTATGTCGCCAATTATGACGGCGGCGTCGGCACGGAGTGGCTGTACGATGTGGAAAAGCGCTTTGAAGCGGAATTTGCGGAAACCTCTTTTGAACCGGGGAAAAAGGGCGTTCAGGTCTGGGTCGACGCGAATAAGACGACTTATCAGGGGCAGTCTTTGATCTCGCAGATCAGCACCCTCGCCCAAGATATCTTCTTTTCCGAAGAGATCAACTATTACGATTACGTTTCGTCCGGTAAATTGCTCGACATTACCGACATCATGACGGAAGATCTGACCGAATACGGGGAAAGCCGCTCTATTGAAGACAAAATGAACGATACGCAGCGCTCGTTTTTGAAAAATACGGACGGCAAGTATTACGCCATCCCGCACTTCGAAGTGTACGGCGGCATCATCTACGATGTGGATTTGTTTGAAAACGAAGGCCTGTATTTCGCATTGGAGCAGAACAACGGAAACCAGGGCTTCGTGCTGGATAAAAACGATACGCGCGCGGCTGGGCCGGACGGGGAACTGGGGACGTATGATGACGGACTGCCCGCGACATACGACGATTTTTTCCGGCTTTGCG
>CAJFGA010000048.1 GCA_904374385.1 uncultured Clostridia bacterium
TCCATGATGATGAGCACGGGCACGGCGGCGACCACCGGAAGGAGGATAACGAGAAAATGCCTGATCTTTACCCCGCTCAGAAACAGCATCGCGACCATTAAGAGGCCGACGCACATCGTGATGGACATATTCGGTTCGAGGATGATCAATGCGCAGATGCCGCCGCCCGCCGCGAGTACGGGAAGCATGCCGACAAATTTTTTCATCCGTTCGGGCTTTTCGCTCGCATATGCCGCAGCAAAGATGACAAACCCGTATTTCGCCAACTCGGACGGTTGAATGGTGATCGGCCCCAAACGCAGCCAGCGGGTCGCTCCGTAACTTTCCTGTCCCAAGCCCGGCACAAACACCGCCGCAAGCAAAACAAGCGACACGATGAGCGCCGGCCACTTGCATTTTTTCAGTTTATGATACGGAAAAAAGCCTGCCGCGATCATCGCACCGATCCCGAGAACAAATCCGAGAAGCTGTTTTTTCAGGAAAAAGAAACGGTCGCCGTACACCGTTTCCGCCGTATAATAACTTGCCGAGTACACCATCAGCACACCGAACGCGGACAATGCGACGACGAGGAGCGGGATCGCGATCTGCCCTCCGAACAGTCTCTTGACGGATGACGTTCCCTCACTCGACGCAAAATTCTTCGCCCGCACCCTTTCGCTCCCCCTGCAATCCGGCGACGATCTCGCAAAATCTGTCGCCGCGCTCTTCGTACCCGGAAAACATATCAAAACTGCTGCTCGCGGGGCTGAGCAGAACGCATTGCCCGCATTTTGCCGTCATCGCCGCGATCTTCACGGCGAGCTCGAACCCCGCGCACAGCGTTACCTGAGAATACCCCTGCTTTACGGCACTTGCGAGCAATTTGAAGCGGTTTTCCCCATAAAGAACGGCATGTACCGCACGGCTGTCGCGCAGCCCGGCAAATAATTTATCGAAATCTTCTCCCTTATCCTTACCGCCGAGCAGTAGCACGGTCTCCGCCTGCATACACTCGAGCGCCGTCAGCGTAGCGTCTACGTTTGTACCCTTGGAATCGTCTATGTAAGTGACGCCGCCGATCTCAGCGATCGGTTCGATGCGGTGCCGCACGCCGCGCATTTTTGCAAGCGCCTCGGCGACAACTTTACTTTCCACGCCGAGCAGTTTGCATGTGCAGATCGCTGCCAACGCATTGGCCGCATTGTGCATCCCCTTGAGCGAAAGAGCGGAAGCATCCATGATCTTTTCGTTTTCGAAATAGAGCGCCCCTTCATAAAGATACGCCCCCTTGACGCGCTCCCGCACCGAAAAATAACGAACGGGGCACCGCACGGACTGCGCAAAGGCACGCACGCGCTCATCGTCATAGTTAAGTACGGCAAATTCGCTTTCGCGCATGTTGCGCAGCAATTTGGACTTTAAAAATATGTAGTTATCCATATTGTAGTGCCGATTCAGATGATCTTCCGCTATGTTCGTCACGACGGCAACGTGCGGACGGATACTCGAAAGCGTTTCCAACTGAAAACTGGAGATCTCTGCGACGGCAATATCTCCGTAACCAAGCTCATCCACCTTCGCCGTAATGGGCAGGCCGATATTTCCGCACGCACAGCTCGTCAAGCCTGCCGCCCGCAGCACCTCGTCGATCATGGTGACCGTCGTCGTCTTGCCGTTCGTGCCGGTGACCGCAATGAGCGCGGCGCGTAAAAAGAGACAGCCCAGTTCCGCCTCCCCGATAATGCGCTTGCCCCGCTTGCGGAAAGCGACGGGCAGTTCGTGATCGATGGGGATCCCGGGACTTAAAACGAGGATATCGCATTCCTCGACCGCGGCGGCGATCCCTCCCTGGGGCAGCGGATTGGCGCCGCGCGACGCAAGTTCGCGCATCGTATTCTGTACGGCCGCATCCGCGACATCGTCGTACATATAGACGACAGCACCCCTCCTCAACAAAAAATCCACGCTCGCCGCGCCGCTTTTCGACATGCCCGCGACGAGAAATTTTTGATTTCCGAAATACATAACACCCCTCGTTCAGAGAATAAAGCAGAGGCAAAGCAGACCGGCTGCCGCCGTAACCAAAGAATAGGCATAGACGATCTTGCTCTCCGAATATCCCTTTTTCTGAAAATGATGATGAAGCGGCGCCATCAAAAATATCCGCTTTTTTGTCCTTTTATAGTATATGACCTGCAGAATGACGGATATGCTCGAAAGGACGAACATAATGCCGACGATTATAATGTACAGCGTATTGCCGCTGAATACGGCGATCGAGGCTGCGAACCCGCCCAAGCTCAAAGATCCCGTATCCCCCATAAAGAGTGAGGCCTTGTTGGTATTGAATAAGAGGTAGCCTGCCAGCACCCCGCACAATATGACGGACAGGTCGGAAAGGCTTGTCCGCCCTTCCGCCAAAACGATCATGAGCGCCGCGAATGCGGCAAAATACCAAAAGCCCACCGAAGCGGCGAGCCCGTCCAATCCGTCGGTAAGATTGACACTGTTGACCGTAGCAATGAACGCGAGCGCACTGAGCGGAATGATCCAAAGTCCGATATCGAAAGAATAGCCCGAAAAGGGAATATTGATATAAGTAAGCCCGCTTCGATAGCAAAATATGCCCGCGATCAGCGCGATCGCAAGCTGAAAGATCACCTTTTGATAGGGCCGCAAGCCCAAATTCCTCCGAAAACGGAATTTGAGAAAATCATCTAAAAATCCGACGGCAAGATAGGCAAATCCAAAAGTCAGCGCAACGGCAGAGAGCCTGTCCGCAAACAGTCCCGCCGCGGCGGCGACTGCGGCGGCGGCCGCCACGAAGGCGATCCCGCCCATCGTGGGCGTACCGCTCTTTGCCTTATGCTCCTCCACATACCCGAGGATATATTGCCCCGCCCTCAGTTTTTTTAAGACGGGAATGAGAGCGGCGCAGAATATCGCCGAAAGCACCGCGCCCGCCGCAAAAATCAAAATAAGTCCGCGCATTTCATCCGTCCCTTTCCGCCGCTTTGTATTTTAAAATGCTCCGGATCGCGGAAAAATCGCTGTAGATATGTTTGACGCCCATGATCTCCTGATAATTTTCTCCCCCCTTGCCTGCAACCAAAAGAACATCGCCCTCGCACAGTTTATCCACCGCATATTCGATCGCGCTCTCGCGGTCTACGACGATCACATATTCGTTTGTCTGCGTCTTGACTCCCTTTTCGATCTGCAGCACGATATCGAACGGATCTTCATAGCGCGGATTATCGGAAGTGAGCACGACGAAATCGGCATATTTTGCCGCGACCTCCCCCATCAGCGGGCGCTTTTGCGCATCGCGGTTGCCGCCGCAGCCAAAAAGGCAGATAAGCCGCCCCCTGCAATGCGGACGAAGGGCGCGAAGCGATTTTTCCAATCCGTCGGGAGTATGCGCAAAATCTACAAAGATATCCGCGCCGCGGTACGTCCCCGCCCGTTCCAGCCGGCCGCTCACCTTTTCGAGGGAAGCCAACCCTTCCGCGATGACGGAAACGGGGATCCCGATGAGTTTTGCACATTCCGCCGCCGCCATCGAGTTATACACGTTGTGCCGCCCCGTCATATGAAGGCGGATCTCATACAATTCGTCGAAAAGGTTGATGATATATCGGCAGCCGTCGAATCCCTCCGCAATATCCACGGCAAAAACGTCGGACGGATTTTCAAGCGCATAGCTGACGCTCCGCCGCGCGACCGAGGCGAGCGCCCTGCCCTCTTCGTCATCAAAATTGAGGATGGCGCACCCGCAGCCTTCCCCTTCAAACAATTTTCTTTTTGCCGCACCGTACCGCTCCATCGTTTTGAAAAAGTCGAGATGATCTTCGGTCAGGTTGGTAAATATACAGTATGCAAAGTGTATGCCGTCCACCTTTCCGTAGTAAAGCGCGTGGGCGGACACTTCCATGACGACCCACTCTATCCCGCAGGCAGCCATATCCGCAAAAATCTTATAGAGAAAGACGGGATCGGGCGTCGTCAATTCGGGAGCGACTTCCTTATTCGCATAAAACACGCCCAGCGTACCAATGTTGCCGCAGGAAATGCCCGCAGCTTTAAAGATTGCCGCCAACATATGCGCTGTGGTCGTCTTGCCGTTGGTCCCCGTGATCCCGACGATCTTCAGCTTTTTTTCGGGATGCCCATAGAACGCCGCCGCCAGTTCGGCCATCGCCTTCCTGCCGTCCTGCACCACCATCTGCGGCACATCTAAATCCAATTTCCGCTCGACGGCGAGCGCGACAGCGCCGCTCGCGACCGCCTCGGCCGCAAAATCGTGCCCGTCGTTTTCTTCTCCGCGAAAACAGACGAACAGATCCCCCGCCATGACATGCTTGCTGTCCGCACTGATGCCGCAGACGTCGGTCTCTTTGCCGCCTGTCAATTCTTTTGCGCCGATCTCTTCCGATAATTTACCGAGTAACAAAATAAAGCTCCTTTTATTCATACGGCTGGATGCCGCGCACTTCAATGATCCCTTCAAAAATTTGTTTTGCACAGGGCGCCGCCACGACGCTGCCGTAATAGGCTCCCTGCGGCTCATCCACGATGACGAGCGCCAAGTACTGCGGGTCGTCCGCCGGAAAAAAGCCGAGGAAGGAAGACACATACTTCCCCGCAGCGATGGCTCCGTTTTCATACTTTTGCGCTGTCCCCGTCTTGCCGCCCACCTTATATCCTTCGATGTAAGCCTTGTTGCCGCTTCCGTTTGCGACTACTCCTTCGAGGAGGGCCGCCAGCGTACGGGAAGCATTCTCGCTCACCGTCCTGTTTTTCAGCACGGCCGAAAACTCCTCTTCGATCTTCCCGTCCTCGCTCGAAACGCTCTTGACGAGGCGGGGCTGATAATAATATCCGCCGTTCACGGCGGCCGCACCGGCACAGGCGAGCTGCAATGCCGAAACGGCGAGGCTCTGCCCGAATCCGATGCGGGCCAAATCGCAGTCCCGCACCGCGCTCTCGGGGATCAACATGCCCTGTGACTCACCCGAAAAATCGATGTCCGTATTTTTGCCGAAACCGAAAAGTTCCAGATAGTCATAGAAGGTTTGACTGCCGAGGGAAAGGGCAATATCCACAAAGCATGGATTGCAGCTGTTGTTGAGCGCCTCGGCAAGCGTCTGATTGGAGTGCTTTCCGTTCGCATGGTTACTCCAACAGCGGATGGTCGTCCCGTCCACAGACCGGGTACGGCTGCTGTTAAAGATATGACTCATCGAAAAGGCGCTTGTATTGCCCTGCAAATACTCCTCGATATTCATGGCAGCCGTCACAATCTTAAACGTAGAACCCGGCTCATAGATATCGCTCACCAATCGGTTGCGCGTCAGCTCGTTCAGCGTATCCGCATCGTCCCGGGGGACATCATTGAGGTCGTATCCGGGATAGTTGACCATCGCCAAAACTTCAAAGCTATTGGGGTCGAGCACGATACACTGCGCCGATACGGGCGAATATGCGGCATACACTTCTTCCATAGCCCCTTCCGCGATCAACTGAATATCGCGGTCGATCGTCAAAGTCAAATTCAGTCCGTCCGTTGCCGGCAAGTAGGAGGCGCTCTCTTCTTCGAGCTCCGTCCCGACGAGATCCGTATCATATAATATCTCTCCGTCCATACCCGCAAGATATTTGTCATAGTATTTTTCCAAACCGGTCAGCCCTTCGTTATCCACAGAAGTAAATCCGAGAACTTGGCAAAGCAATTCGCCGTACGGATAGGTGCGCGTGTTGTCGCGCGCATAATATACCCCCGGCAATTCATATGCCGACAGCTTCTCGATAAGCTCGCTGTCCGCCCGCCGCACGACGGTAAGCTCCGACACGCGCGCCGTTTTCAATTCTTCGCATAGCGCCGATCCGTCCAAAGAGAAGATTTCGGCAAGAATGCGCGCCGTCGTCTCCTTATCTTCGACCGCATTCGGCCGTGCAAAAACGGTATAAGAGGTCACATTCCCCGCGAGCACGGCGCCGTTTCGGTCAAGGATCTTCCCCCTCTCGGCGACGACCGGGATCTCCCGCGTCCACTGATCGAGCGCGAGGGCACGGAGATGCTCCCCGTCGATGACTTGGATATAGAAGAAACGGGCAAAAATGAACAAAAAAAGAAAGGCTACGGCGAGCAGAACTGCCGTTAACCTCTTTCGTAAAACCGTTGCGGAATGACCGCCGACCGTATTTTTAATAATGCCGCACCTCCGTACGGATTTTCAGCAAAAAAAATCGGCCTCGTCCGCAGGCTGTCTGACAACCCTACAAGCGAGACCGAAATTCATTCGTAAATCTTTCAGTTTTATTTACTGTTCCGCGGCGACAAAGCCGTGATTTTCTGCCCAGTCGATGATATATTCATCGCTGGTGATCTCTTCGATGTACGCATCGGCTTCCGCCTGCTGCGCCATCACTGCGCTCAGCCGCGCCTCTTGATTGGCGACATTGCTGTCCAACGTCCTCAAAACGCTCGTATTGACGATGATGAGCGCGAGAATGACGACCACGACCAATGCGTAAACCGCCATGAGCAATTTACCTTTCGCCGTAAGAGAATAACTCTTTTTCTCCTGCACGACTGTCGGCTTTTCATCTTCAAAGAGGCCGCTCTTGTACTGTATGGTGGTCGCCGTCGGCATGAGGTCTTCCACTTCCTGCGCTGCGGCAGGCTGCTCAAAAGCGTAATCCGTATATGCCGGCGAAGCAAAATCTTCCGTCGGAGCCTGCGTTTCAAACGCAGGGCTCCGCACGGAGAGGCGGGTGCTGAATTCGGGCGCACTGTATGCGGGAGCCTGCCGCTGCTCGTATACGGGCGCGGCGGGCGCTTCAAAAGCGGGCGCACGGTTTACGGCAGGGCCGGAAGATTTCTGCGCCTGTCCGCGCCCGACCCCAAACAGAATTTCCTGCGCGGTCTGCGGCTCGGGGACAAACTCCTCCTCTTTGCCGTATTCAGGGTTGATCAGTCTCTGATAATTGTCGGATATCTGCGCGTTGAAATGAAGCGCCTTCTGCGCTTCAGTCATTTCTTGTTCCTCTTCGCGCCCGGCAAGCTTGCCATAAGCTCGCAGATCTCTGTCCGTCGTTCTTTGCGCGTATCTTTCTCTTTCCAAAACCGGCGTAGGCATTTTTCCCTTCTCCTTAATTATATTCTTCCACCCTTTCCGCTATGCGCAGCTTGGCGCTTTTGGAGCGCGGATTTTTCCGCACTTCCTCCTGTGAAGCCGTCAAAGGTTTCTTCGTAATGTTCGTGATTTCTTTCTTTTTTCCGCATACGCAGACAGGCAAACTCTTGTCGCAGATGCAGTCTGTTTCCAGCTCTCTGAAAACGTTTTTGACGATCCTGTCTTCCAAAGAATGGAATGTCAGGATACAGATCCTGCCGCCCTTTTTCAGCCGACGGCACAACCCTCGCACCGTTTCCTCCAACCCGTCCAACTCATCGTTCACTTCGATGCGGATAGCCTGAAAAGTTTTCCGCGAAAAGGGGGCGCCGTGACGAAATTTTGCGGGGATGCTCTTTTCGATCACCGCAACGAGCTGCGCGCTGTCCGTGATCCTCCCCTTTTGTCTTTCGGCGACGATGTTTGCCGCGATCCGCTTCGCAAAGGGCTCTTCCCCATAATCGCGTATGATCCGGAATAGTTCCTGTTCGGAATATCCGTTGACCACCGCCTCGGCGGTAAGTTCCGCTTCGGGATCCATTCGCATATCCAGCGGCGCATTTTTCATATAACTGAACCCGCGGCTCTCTTCGTCCAGCTGAAAGCTGGAAACACCGAAGTCGAGGAGCACGCCGTCCAGCTTGTCCGCTCCCGCTTTTTGCAGGACGCTTTCGTACGCCTTATAATTGCTTTTGTATATCGCAAACCTTCCCGCAAATTCAGACAGGCGCTCCGTTGCCGCCGCGATCGCGTTGTCGTCGAGGTCGGTAGCAATCAGCCTGCCGTTCGGAGAGGTTCTTTTGAGTATCTCGTACGAGTGACCGCCGCCCCCGACCGTCCCGTCAAAATAGACGCCTCCGGCCTTGAGCGCAAGCCCCTGAATACATTCTTCCAGCATGACGGGCACATGGGAAAAAGAGATCATTCTCCTTTGCCCACCCCGAGGTTCTTCAACCGGGCAAACACGTTTCCGATATCTTTGCCGGCATTCCTCCCGGCGTAATGTTCGGCAGATTCGATCCTGAGATATGAGGCGGCGCCGATGATGACGATCTCCTTGTCGATCTCGGCATGCTCTTTCAATTCCTGCGGAATGACGACTCTGCCCTGCGGATCTTCGGACACATCGAATACATTGCTCGTAAACTCGACGATCGCATCCTGCGTTTCAATGTCGAAGATGGATGCGTTGCCGAAGCTGTCGAGGATCTTCTTATATTCGGCAAGCGGCAAGACATAGATCGTCTTGTCCGCCCCGCGAGAGAGCTTGTACCCTCCCTCTAAATCCGCCTTATACTTTGCGGGAATTCGTATTCTGTTTTTGTCGTCCAGCTTGACGTTGAACTTGCCGTTGAAAGAATACATCGTTCCCTTCCCGCCCGTTGTGATGTCTCTATTATATCACCACTTTTGACCACTGTCAACCACATTTGACCAAATTCTTTTCAAAAACGCTGATTTTTTTGCATTTTTTATCAATTACGAACATTTGTTTGTATTAAAAAAGACTTAAAAACACCTTTTTGTTTTTATTTTTTGCCGAACCGAGAAAAATTACCGAATTTTTTAGCGTTTTTTTATCGATTTTTGAACATATGTTTGTATTTTTGGCAAAGTGGTCAGCTCTCCCAAAATCAGCCCCTCTTCCCGAACCGGCGCGAACGACGGAGGCGAGCCTTTTTGCCGTTCCCTCGTTTCCGTCATAGGTACGGCAGCCGTAAAAGGCAGCGATCTCCCTGCGAAGAAAAATGTAATGGGTACAGCCGAGCACGACGGCGTCGCAGCGCAGTCTGGGCAAATGCCGGCGGAGATCGATTTCTTCCGGCGTAAAAATATGTTCCTCTATCGCACGCGCGAGATGCTCCGGCGCATAGGCAAAAACCCTGCCCCCGCAGCGGGCACACAGCGCCGCAAAGCGCGGGCTGGAAACTGTGGCGCGCGTCGCCAAAACGAGCACGCGTTCAGCCCCGGATAACAGCGCCGGCCGCACAGCCGGTTCGACGCCCAAAACGGGAAAAGGAACCGTCTCGCGCAGCGCCTCCGCCGCGACTGCCGTCGCCGTATTGCAGGCGATGACGCCCCCCTTCAACGGATAGGCGGAAAGGAGGGAAAATCCCTGAAAAACAAATTCTTTTATCTCCCTCTGCGGGCGATTCCCGTACGGGGCACGATCGTTGTCGCCCAAATAGATGAACCGTTCCTCCGGCATGCGCCGAACGCACTCCGCAAGCAAAGTCAGCCCGCCGATCCCGCTGTCAAAAAAGCCGATATATTTTTGCGTACAAAAAGCCCTCCGATTCGCATGCATTCTTAAAATTTGCGTGAATTATTTGCATGTTTTCATTGAAAAACAGTTTACAATCGCTTTTTTTTGTGATAAAATAGCTTAAGTATTAACGAGAACTATATCGAAAGGAGAATCAAAGTGCCTAACATTAAATCTGCTAAAAAGCGCGTGGCCGTGATCGAAAAGAAAACTTCTCAGAACAAGATGATCAAATCTTCCGTCAAAACGGCCATCAAAAAATTTAATGCAGCTTTGGCCGCGGGCGACGTGGCGGCAGCCGAAAAGCTCTTGCCCGAAACCGTTTCCGTCATCGATTCCGCAGCATCCAAGGGAATCCTCCACAAGAACAACGCGGCGAACAAAAAATCTGCATTGGCTAAGAATCTGAATGCACTCAAGGCATCCGCTTCCGTCTCCGCGGAAGCCCCCGCCCCTGCAGCCCCTGTCGCCGAAGAGGCGCCCGTTGCGGAAGCAAGCGCAGAAGCAAAGCCCAAAAGGACTCGCGCTAAAAAGGCTAAAGCGGAAGACGCGGAATAATCTTCTTCCTAATATATTATTTATATGACGGCAATAAAACGGCGGTTCCCTGCGGAGCCGCTTTTTTGCGTGTACATTTTATTGATTTCCTGCCCCTTCATATTGAAATTATATCTTATTTTTACTAAACTTATATCTTATTGCAGCAATTTGCCCCCATTGCCTCCTTCTGGTTCCGACCAATTCTTGATCTTTCAATATTATATTGAAAATCCGCCTTTAATCGATTGCTTTTTTTATATGAATCGCTATAATATATATCGATCAGTTTAAAATCACTAAACTTAAAGTTCAGTAATATATTACGCTATGACAAAGAAAACGATCTTCGGGAGGAGTTAAAACTTTGGAGCTCGGCACAAAAATCAGAGATATGCGGCTGCAGCTGAATTTGACGCAGGAGGAGCTTGCCGATCGGTGCGAACTGACGAAAGGATATATTTCCCAGCTTGAAAACGATCTTACCAGCCCCTCCATCGCAACATTGGGGGATATTCTCTCCGCGCTCGGCAGCAGCTTCGCCGAATTTTTTAAGGAAGAGCGGGATGAAAAAGTCATTTTTACCGAAAATGACTACATTGAAAAGGAATCGGACGGATTCCTTCAAAACTGGCTGATCCCCAACGCCCAAAAAAATTTGATGGAGCCGATCATGGTGGAACTCGCTCCGGGCGCTTGCACCGGGGAAGATCTCCCGCACGGCGGAGAAGAATTCGGTTATGTTCTGCAAGGCAAAATCACCCTCACATGCGGCAAAAAGAACTATATTTGCCGTAAGGGCGAAAGCTTCTACTTTTCGGCAGACCGGACGCACAGGATCCGCAACGAATCCGACGGCAAAGCCGTCGTTCTTTGGATCTCGTCCCCGCCCAGCTTTTAAAAAATCCGTAAATCCGGTAAAAATAATCGTACAGGAAAGAAAAAATGACAGAATTGAAAAAAGCGAAAAAAACCGCCGAAGAGGCTCCCCCTCTTTCCCCCGTCAAAAAAGACGAAAAAATCATTGAGATCGTCAATGCCTCAAAAGTATTCGACGAGACGGTCGCCGTCGACAACATCAACTTATATGTCCGCAAGGGCGAATTCATCACCTTTCTCGGGCCTTCCGGCTGCGGCAAGACGACGACCCTGCGCATGATCGCAGGATTTGATATCCCCACCTCCGGCAAAATATTGCTCAACGGCAAGGATATTACCGACCTTCCGCCCAATAAGCGACCGATCAACACCGTTTTTCAGCGTTACGCCCTCTTTCCGCACTACAATATTTACGACAATGTGGCATTCGGGCTGAAACTGAAAAAGGTACCCGTCACTTATGTGAACGACAGGGGCGAAACGTACACGAAGATGCAAAAACTTACCCGCCGCGAAATCGACGAAAAGGTGAAAAGCGCCCTCGCCGTCGTCGATCTCGAAGGGTTCGAAAAGCGCAGCGTTTCCACCCTCTCCGGCGGACAGCAACAGCGCGTCGCCATTGCGCGCGCTATCGTCAACGAACCGGAGATCCTTCTCCTCGACGAACCGCTCGGCGCGCTCGACCTGAAGATGCGCAAAGAAATGCAGATCGAACTGAAGGAGATGCATAGAAAGCTGGGCATCACCTTCATCTATGTCACGCACGACCAGGAAGAGGCGCTGACGATGAGCGACACGATCGTCGTCATGAAGGACGGACAGATCCAGCAGATCGGTACCCCCACCGCTATATACAACGAGCCGGCAAACGCTTTTGTAGCAGATTTTATCGGCGATTCCAACATTTTCAACGGGACAATGGTCGGCCAAAGGCAGGTGCGCTTCTGCAACCGCAATTTCCAATGCCTGGATGATTTCGAACTGCATGAAAAGGTAGACGTCGTCGTCCGCCCCGAAGACATTAAAATGACGGATGCCGAGAACGGCATGCTCAAAGGCGAAGTCATCAGCGTCGTTTTTAAGGGCGTTCACTACGAGATCACCGTGATGGTAGGCAAAACGGAAGTGGTTGTACAGAGCACGGAAAGCCGTACCGTCGGCGAGGTTATCGGCCTCGATATTTTGCCCGACGGCATCCATATCATGAAAAAGGAATTTACCGTCAATAAATATGACGGCTACATCACCAAGAAAAACACGGTGGTATTCGGCGACGGCGAGTTTGACTGCGACGTGACGCAGCTCTATCCCGGCTCGCACTTGGACGACGAAGGGTATCTCATCACGGCGGAGGGCGAGCAGATCGACCTGACCGACGTCGATGTTTCCGTAGAGGTCGGATTGCAGGAGATCGAGATCAGCGACAATGCCGACGAAGGAGGCGCGCAAGGACATATCGTTTCCATCATCTACAAGGGCGATCACTATCAGGTCATCGTGCGCACGGAAGAAAACGAGGAAGATTATGTTTTAGACACCGAATATCTTTGGAACGAAAACGATTTTGTCGGCGTAAAGATATCCCCCGAACATATCCGCCTAGCACTCAAACAGGAGAGCAAACAGATATGATGAAGATCCGCTTTTCGAGAAAACAGCTCTGCATCCCTTATGCGCTGTTTCTGATCCTGTTTGTCGTCATCCCCATGCTCATGATCGTTTTTTATGCATTTACGGGCGAAGGGGCGGACGGCAGCCTCTCCTTTACCTTTGCGAACTTCGCAAATT
>CAJFGA010000049.1 GCA_904374385.1 uncultured Clostridia bacterium
GGAAATTTTTCTTTTAAAATGCTTGCTACTCCTTCCGTAAGTCTTTCACCGCTGATTACGATACTATTCAGCGATTCCCCCTCCAAGTATCTCGACAAATGATACATCAGTGTCGGCGTGCATCCGAAAATCTGTACTTCGTTTTCATCAATATATTTTGCCAAACGGGCTGGCTGGAACGCTTCCTCGTAAAAACTAATTTCTAACCCCTTATACAGCGCAAACAACAACTCACCCGTAAACACGGCTACATGTACGAGCGGCCGCGCAATCAATATTTTTTGCCCTTTCTGTACCTGAAAATATCCGTCGATCCCTTTCAAATTTTCGATGATCCCCTTATGACTGAGTTTTACCCCTTTCGGCTCGCCCGTCGT
Source organism: uncultured Clostridia bacterium (assembly GCA_904374385.1). Classification (GTDB taxonomy): domain Bacteria; phylum Bacillota; class Clostridia; order Christensenellales; family Borkfalkiaceae; genus Borkfalkia. Next base: position 378 of record CAJFGA010000049.1, read on the forward strand.
TCCGGATGTAAATAAAATGGCGGCTGTCTTATGCAGATCATCGTGATTATTTGCCAAAACTTTTTTTATTGTTTCTTCACGTTCGATACCGTAACTTGCCTCTACCGGAATCGGTATATTTCCACCCGCCATGATCCGCAAGATTTCAATCGCCTGTTTCTGCCTCGTTGCGCCCTTCGCTATAAACGGAATATTTCTTTGCCCGCTATTTCCATTTTCCACAAGCTCGATCAAGTTTGCATATGTTATTTGCCCTTCCGATAAGGCAATCCTTTCTCCATATCTGCGCATTCTGCGCTTTAAAAACTCCCAAACCTTCATATGTATTTCCCCACCAAATCAACCAAATCCTGTACGCGAATGATTTTACTCGGATCTAAATCACTTTCGTTAAATTCAATGTCAAACTTTTCTTCCAAGCCAACGATGACGGCTACAAGGCTTAAACTATCTAATCCGATATCAGTTTTCAGTTCTTGATCTTCAGTTGCACAACTTGCACCTTGATATGGCTGTTCGCAATCACAAGGTTATCCGCACGCGTTTCCATATGTGTATCCAAATTCCCGTTATTAAATACCCCGACCAGATTTGATTGATTCTCGGAAACGACTTCAATATAACAATTATTCAGTTTCAAGCCATATGACGTATTATATATTCCGACGATTTGCCGACCAGTTACAGCACTTTCCAGATATATGAACATTTTCAAGTGCTTTATCTCTACATTTTTTGCCATGCTTGAAACAAAAAATATATTCAAATCGGTATCCAGCGAATCTGTTACGCGGGCACGCACGATCGCCTCGGAAAAATCCAACGTTATATTCTGTTTCGTTACAGTCACTAAACTTTTGCTAAAATTGTTACCCACATAGAAACTTGCACTTTTAGGCAATTCTAAATCGATTTCTCCCGCCAATTTAACTTCACTAAAAATTTTTGCTTTATCTATCTCTTTTTGTAAATTTTCATTCATTTTCTTTACTTTGAATCAATTTCCATTATTTTTGCATCTAATATCTCTTGTCTGCTGACATTCCCTGTATAAATATATATATCGTAAAGTTTTTCTTCAAACTTACGTTTGTAACGGTAATAGCTGCTTTCTGAAATAGGCAAATCCATTATAACTTCTTTATCCGATCGCCCTAATCCAACACTCTCATTGATCATTCGCATAAATATATCGTTCTTTTCTTGATCTATTATTTCGCCGATCAAGTTCGGCAGTTGGTATGACCATTCAGGCAATTCAACTTTAATCTGTCTTTCATATTGTCGGATATATACATACTTCTCCCTTTCTTCCAATGCTGTTTCAATTTTACTGTAAATTCGTAAAATACTTTTTAAATCATTCTCTTCATTTTTTACTTATATCTCCTAAAAATATGTCTGCGCCTATGAAATCTTCTTTACTGTTTCTATTATATCATACTTTTAGTTTTTTTTACTGTCAAATTTTTTTACTTTCCAAATAATATACCTATATTATAAATAAGTGATTTTTGTAGACTTACGAGCGGTACAGTCACCATATCAAAGATAGAATCAGCAACATTGAGCTGAACAATTTATCTCCACTTGTCCTGCAACAGTTCATTACAGGACTTTTGCAAAATGGGCAAAGGATTATCTACCAACAACGTCAATACAGTTATCTCCATTTTGCAGAACTCGTTTCGTACTGCTCACCTTTTTTGGGGGCTGGGCACTGAATTCGGATATCCTCCTTTTGATTTTTATGTTGCTATCGCTACTTCATTATCGCGGGGTTTTTGTTATATTAGAAAGTAGCTCTTTTCAAAATGACCTGCTTTTTCCCATATGAAATGCTCTGTCTGTCATTGACTTTTCCTTTGCTATTTTTAAAAATGTCTTTACAACTTTCTACTTCACTCGTATAATAAAATTGAAAGCACCAGCTCTCGACCTCGGAACAAAGTCGATCCATATTCGGCTGTATTCTACTTCAAGGAGGTTGATTCCGATGCACATTTTGCTTTCCGTTGCCACTTTCGAACAATACGAAAAAGATAAACGAGGCATTGTTATTCCTATCAAACTGTCAAAGAAACAACTTTACGCGTTGTTAATTCTTTTAGGCCCTCGTTTGGAAGATCATCCGCACTATCATGTACAACTACAAAACGATGACCGCCAGTACACCTATATTTGCTTTGACATAATCGGCAAATAAGTATTCATTAATCTTTTTTTACTAAATTTAAGTCGAATATGTTTTTGGCTTTGTTGGAGGGAGAATCTCGTATTCTCCCTTTTACTTTTTATTAAATCTTCTTTGTCGATAAATTTAATTTTGGCACAGTATTTTTTGCCCAAAATTTGGCACAGTAATTATATTTGAAACTATCTGAAATATCAGTATCGTATATAAAAATTAGAAAATATACATTATAAATACACTTTATTCACTATTTTTTGCATAATACAGACTATCAATAAGATTTTTCCCACTATCCTAAATCGTCCATCGCGTGATCGTCGCGCTTTTTCGGCACGTCTCCCTCTCCCCAAAAATAGCCCTTCATTTCGCGGATCAAATGTACGCACCCCGAAAAAATGTACTATTTCGGTTTGCCACCCTCGCCGATCAGGTAACTTTTGACGCGCGCAATGCCGGCGAACAGATCCTTGTTCACATTGGCGTTGACGAGGATGCCCCGTTCATAAAACAATTCCGCGACGCTCTTGACACTCGCGAGCGTGCGCTGATTGGCGGCGGAGTCGATGAGGGCGGCAAGCCTCCCCTTTCCGTCGGTATGCCAACCGATCCTTTCGGAGATCTCTCGGATCTTTGCCGCATGATAGTCGATATCCCGCTTTGCCTCGTAATGCTCGGCGACGATATACACATTGCCGTCAAAATCCGTGCAGTACCAATGGGCGGAAAGCGGGTTGTTCAGCCCCGGGTCGATCGAGATCGTATCCTGCCATTCAAACGGTACGGAAAAGGGGCTGATCACATGAACGCGTTCGTCGAATTCCGGATAGACGAGCCCCTCTTCCACGCAAAATCTGCCGAATCTGCGGCTCTCCAATTCCCTTTCCCCGAGAGCGGCGCCGAGGCGCGCGATCTCTTTTTTATCGAGGAAAGGATTGTCTGCCCATTCCATAAATTCATACCATACTTCGGGATCCTGCCGCCCGTTCATATAGATCTCGTCAAAGAGGAAAGTCCTCCCCTTGAGGGGCGTCATGGTGCCGAAAAGTTCCCCGCGCCTGTCAAAGACGCGCATGCGGCATTCCTCGTAAATATCGCGGGGAGGCTCTTCGTCGAACCATACGAAATCGAGGGAGCTGCCCTGAAATTTTTCACGCCCCTGATCGCAGCTTTTAAATCCGATGACCGATATGCCGCCGAATACGTTGCGCACGCGAATCTGATCGATGATGCCCGCGCCGGGCGTCCCCTTTTTGCCGGCAAGCATGACGATGTCGTCGATCCACGCGGGGTCGAGATAGTGCAATATCTTTTTCTGCGCGACGTCGCGCTGTACCTGCTGCGAAAGGGAAACGACCCAACCGAATACGCCGTCTTTATTCTTACGATACGGATGCACGCCCCGCGCGAGATAGACACACTCGACGGCGCCGCATTCCGTCTTTCCGCTGCGATTGCCGCCGAATACCCAGCGGTTGCGCTTTTTGCATTTGTGAAAGGCGAGCTGCTTTCGATGCTTGACCCTGCCTGCATTATAGCGCGCAAGCGGGCCTTTCTGCGTACGGCGGCGCTCCTCTCCCTCGATCTCCAATAATTTTACAATGATCTCCTCTTCGCGCATATGACAAAATTAGTGAAAATATCCCTCGTTCTCCCCGCAGGCGCGCCCGCATCGGCGGTAAAATAATCACCCAGAAAGGAGGTATCTATGAAAAAAATCATTCTGGCCCTGTTCGTCGTCCTGTTAGCGGCGGCCTGCATCCCCGCCGTGACTGCTTCCGCCGAAGAAGAGACGGCCGCCTATGCCCGCATCACGCAGGACGGCGTGTACTTCTACCGCTATGCCGACGAGAGCGCCGGGCTTTTCATCCTGCCGCGCACCTATTTTGTGCGCATCATCGGCGAGGCAGGCGACTTTTACCGGGTGCGTTATTTGGAAACGGCGGATGCCGCCTCCGCATTGGAAGGATACTGCAAAGCGGACGAAGTGACGCCCGTCGATTACATACCGGAAACGCCCTACCTTAACTACAGCGTGACCGTTACCTACCGCGTCGATGCCGGCAGCATGCAGCTGCCCGACTCTTTTTTGACGGAATACACCCTAACTGCCGTATATTACGGTGAATTTGCCTATGGATCCGCAACTTCCTACTATGTATTGCTGAACGGACAATTCGGCTATGTGCCCGCTTCCGCCTGCTCGATCGTCAACTATCCCGAAAACACCGAGCATACCGAGCCGGAAACGCCGCCCGAAGAAGAGCCCGCGCCCGCCGAACAGAGCTTCGGAGCCCTCAACGTCGTGCTGATCTGCGCGCTCGCCGCCGCGGCGCTCGGCGCGATCTATTTTCTGTTCCGCCCCGCCAAGGCAAAGCGGGAAGAACCGTCCGTTTACGACGAAGCGGAGGACGTTTTTTGATATTCAGGCGCCTTTTTCATTGGACGATGCGCCGGTGCGCCGCGGAATCTCTTTTCCGCAAAGGCGCCGGCACCCTTTGCTTGGATGCGCGCAAGCGCATCGCGGATGTAAGGGAAGCCCCCCAAAACGCACATGAACCACTCTTCGTCCATCCCGCGCCGCATAAACAGGGCGTTGAGTTTGCTCTCCAGCCGCGCTTGCCGGCGAAAATAAGTGCGCTCGGAACAGTTTAACTGCATGGCCGCAAATTCGCCTTCCAGTTTTTTCTTTCGGCGAAAATACTTGTATTCGAGCAGATAGGCTTCCTCCCGCGTCAAATGCGCCAATACGGCCTCCAATTCCCCTGAAAGGTATAAGAGCGCGTTGCGGAAACCGATCAGTTTGAGCAGCCGTTCGATGCACGCCTCCGTATCCGTTTCCCGCCCGGAGGCGACGGCGCGCCCTTCCACCACTTCCCCCGCACACCGGATCAGCCTGTGCAGCTTCGGATAGAGATATAATAAAATTTTTTGATAATCTTTCATCGGCGCCCTCCCCGCTTTTCCGCATTCGCAACTCTATTATGACACAAAATTGCGGCAATTGACAGCTTGTCTGCCAAAAAAACAAACATATGTTCGTATTTTTCTCCTATTTTATCCCTTAATACAGGCATACGATTGCATGTTTTTAATTTTTCCCGAAAAAAAGGAAAAGCGAGGATCGCGCGAAAAAGCAAAAATTTTGTCGACAAACGGAGAATAATATGGTATAATCGTTTATAATAAGGAAAAAACAGAGCGCGCCGGCGGGCGCGCTCGGAAAACGAAGGACAATGAAAAAGAAATTTTTAACGGTTTTGATCGTATTGGCAGCGTCTTGCGCCCTGATCGGCGGGGTATTTTCGGCGCAGGCCGAAGAGAGTACGGGGACGGCGCTCTTGCTGCCCACCTCTTATGAGCAATATCTCGCCCTGGAAAATCCTTCCGATTTTGCGGCCAACGACAACTATATTGCCATTGTAGAGAATTCCTCTATCTATCTCTATAACCGTGAGGATGGCGAAGGTTACAAAGTATTTACTTATACTTCCAACCTTTCTTCGCCCAACTTTTACGAATACGAAGGGAAAACATATCTGTATTTCACCAGCGATGAGGGGGCGAGCAATCCGATCGTCTATATTGACTGCGATGCGGAAAATTTTTCCGAACAAACGGCCGTTGCCACGGATATTCACTCCTGCTCTTCCTTCATAATCAACGGAAACGAAGTGAGCTTTGCAAATGCTTCCAATTCCGTATATCGCGCACAAATGAGCGGTCTGGATATTATAAATATTTCGGACGCAGGCGATGAAAGATCTTCCCCCGCCAGTTTTACCGTTTATAACGGCGACATCTATTACGCAAAGGGCAGAGCGATCTATACTGCGGAGGGTACACAAACTTTTTATTCCACAAGCTACGATATTTCGTCTTTCGCCATAGTGGACGGCGGCTGTTATTATACTTCTATCGATCATTATTTTTATAGAGCGACGAACGGTTCCGATGATGCCAGATTGGAAGACGAGGCGACTTCTGCCGTTAAACTGTGCAGCGACGGCAATTTGTATCTCCTGCAAGGCGATTCTATCCGCAGATATGACCCGCAGAACGGCTTTACCGACTATGAGATCGGACAATATTCCGACAGCACAAACCGTTTGGGTCAGGGTGCGGCAGATCTCTCCGTCAACGGCGGCAGATTGGTGATCGCAGATACCGCCAATCAGCGCGTACTGCGCGCCGAACGGGGTACGGACGGCGCTTACCGCTATACGGCGATCGGAACGAGCGGGTTCTCCCCTTCTCTGATCGCGGCGGGCGACGACTCCTTTGCCGTCTCCTCCGGGCGTACCCTGCGCCTGTATTCATATCAGGGCGAACTGCTCGCGCAGATCGACAGCCTGGATACCAACATCACGGGCATCGCCTATTCTTACGGCTCCTATTTTGTATCGGCGCTCAGCCAATCGGTCATCTATGAAATCGCGGACAGCGCCGTCGCGCAGCGCATCGCCTTCGGCCATGAAGCGACTTCCCTTGCGGCAGATATTTTCGGCGACTTGTACGCACTCTCCGGCACCGCCGTATATAAGCTGGACGCCAGCGAGAATTATGCCGTGCAGGAGCAGGATTTCGAAGCGCCCGCCGGCTCGAAAAAGATTTTGTCCGATTATGCGGGCAATCTGTACGCCTCGACGGACAGCAGTATTTACCTTCTGCAGTCCGACGGCAACACCTCCGCATTTTCCGCCTCGACGCTCAACGGCTTGGTCACCTACAACGGCAGCGCCGCGATCGTATCGTTTGCGTTCGGCTTTGAAGAGGATGAAGTTTATGTTCTTTCCGACGGCTTTGCGGCGATAACGTACGATCTTTCCGTCCTATCCCTCGACAGGCTGGATGCAACGGGCGTGTATGATCATATCTGCGTACGCGCACCGGGCGCAGACGACGTCCAGACGCTCCGCCTGGTGCGCGTGGAAGGGGGCGCGGTGACGATTTCTCTCGATATCCCCGCACTGGAGGCCGATACGTCCGTCCTGCCCTACGACGGCTATGAAAAGCAGGCACAGGAGCGCACGGGCATCGTGCTTGCCGAAACGGAAAACGGTTTGATCGTCGGCTTTTTCCAAACGGCAGATCCCGAAAGCGGCGTCAATCCTCTGTACACATATGAAGTAAAGCTGGTTTTGGGCGGCGGGCAGGCAAGCGGCGTCACGGAAATAGACGGCGCGCAATACCTCTCCTCCCCTGCGTTTGCCAAGGCGTATACCGTAGAGGCAGTGGGGCTGTACAAATATCCGCAGATGCGGCTCGGCACCAACGGCAGCTATAACAACGATTTCTTCCGCATGCAGGAACTTCCCAAATCGCAGGCGATGACGCTGATCGCAAAAATCAGCCACGCCTGTCTCGACAGCGACTATTATTTTGTTTCCGTCGATACGGAAGGCGGCACCGTTTACGGCTATGTGCCCGCAAGTTTTGCCGTGCGCTATGATGCAGATTGGGGCGTAACGGATACGGACTACCGCTATGCGCACCTTGACCGCGGCGAGAGCGTCACCCTGCGCCATACGGCGACGGGAGCAGAGCTTACGCTGTCCTCACGGGAAGAGCTGAAAGTATACGACGGCATCACGGATGAAAACGGCAACGTGTACGTCGAATACAAGGGCGAAGACGGTACCTATGCGGGCTATATCCCCCTCGGCAGCCTGTACCGCGCGACCCCGATCGTCATGGTGACGCTCGCCGTCGTCATGATCGCAACGGCCGCCATCATCATTTCGATCTGCTACCTGCTCTTGCGCAAACAGCCCACCCTGCAATAATTGCTTTTCTAAATGCGTTGATCCGGCCTTTCCTGCATGGAAAGGCCGGAATTTTTTTGCAGAGGGGCGGGCAACATTTCTTCCGATCCGATCGATCGCATACTAAAGCGGCGGCTCCATACGGAGCCGCCGCCCTTTCACTCTCACTTATTTTAACGCTTACTCCAAATCTGTACCGAACCGTCCTCCCCGTAATGCCAGTAATTGCCGCGGCGGACGGGTTCCGTTTCCATATAGTAATAAATTTTTACTCCGCTCTGCTCCGGCCGGCCGATCTGCGCCCCCGAAGCGGCATATTCCTCGCGCGATCCGCTGTACAGGGCACGCACGTCGAGCGTTTCGCCGATGTTGCCGCCCAACGATGCCCGCACTTCGGCGTCTTCAAACAAAATCGTTACGGTCATTTCCTGCTGGCCGTACAATGCCAATGTGACGTCATTCTCCGCAAACGTGAGCACTTCCTCCTTCCACCGCTGCGGAATCAGCGCCTTGCCCTCTTCAAACAACAGCCCTCCGCGCACATCGAAGGCTTCACAGCCCTCGTCCATCTCATAGCCGTAAAAATTGGCGCAATTTTCGACCGCATCATAGGCGACATACCGGAAAGAATCGCTTAACCGAATGTTGTGCAGATACGAGCATTCGTTGATCGCGCCGCTTTTCAGGGTGATCTGCGCTTCCTGCCCGGCCGCAAACGATGCGAGACGGAAACACTGCGACACGGCGCCCGTTTCAAAGGCAGTCTCCCCGTTTACGGTCAGCGTCCGCACGCTTGCGTTTGTAATGCCGCCCGCCTCTACGCAGGCCACATCCGTCAAAACGATGTCGTACGCGAGATTCCACTGCAGCGCCCCTTCGCCGATCGCGGTAAAACCGGATATTTCCAGCGTCCCTGCCCGCACGAGCGCCGCGGGCACATAAACGAGGCGTCTCTGCGCTCCCTCTTCCCGTATGAGATAGCCCTCCTTTGTTACCGTGTAGCCGTCCGCCCGCGCATCCGATTCGACATATTCGAGATTAGGAAAGGTCTGCCCTTCCGCCGCGAGGTTGTTCATGTCAAATGACGCGCCGAGATAAAGCTCCCTAATATTTCTGCGCCAAGCCGCGTCGAAGGAAGCGTTCTCCACATAAAATCCGGACGCGCGGCCGGTATCGATCGCCTCAAATTCGAGACCGCCGAACGGATCGCCGCCGATGCGCGTCGCCCGATCGGGGATCGTCACCAACCCGTCTTCCGCTTCGCCGCCGTAACGCACGAGCACGAGGTCGTCTCCCTTGTGCAAATACAGGCTGCCGTCCTCTTCTTCATAAATGCCCGATTGCGAAAAATCAAGCAGGATATTTTCATTGGCGACATCGCCCCGTTCCCGCCCAATGACGGCGCCTTCGGAAAAGACGAGCGTCACGGTTTCGGGGGAATATTCCCCCAAGATCACGTCGCGCGACACGACCGCTCCCTCCGGCAGCTCGACCCGCTCTTGCGCGGCTTCGATACGTTCGATTCCTGCAGGGCCATCTATAAACTTCGTTTCTTTATAATAAAAGGTAAATTCCAGCCCTACTTCCTCGCAGGCGGGCGCGTAATAGGGTTCGTCCGCATTGCGTTCCCCCCGCACGGTGTCTTCCATACGCACACAGCGGATATCTTTCCGCCAAAATTCGGAGCCGCGCTCGACGATGCTTCCGACAAAACAATCCTTTTCGCCCGCATCGTCATCGCCGTTGATACAGGTGCGCACCGTTACGATACGGGTAAAATCCACCTCTACCGTGCCGTCCAAATTGAATACGCGGTTGCCGTCCTCTGCCATACCGTCCGCCCCCGCTTTTTTGGGCTGCTGCCCGACATCGCTGTCCCATGTACCGCAAAAGAGCGTCCTCTTGGCGAGCGCATCCCTGACCGTACCCTTATAGGCATCGGCCCGCACCGTGCAAGCGCGGATACCTCTGTCCATTTTATTGCCGGCAATGCCTCCGCCGATCATTTCGCCGAACGCTTCGCCCGTAAACGAACCGGCATACACGATGCCCGAAGATCCGTTTGTCCCCGCTATGCCGCTCAACAGATGATTTCCATCCGATACGAGCGTACCCTCGACAGAACAGCCGACGATCGCGCCGTTGTTGACGCAGGCGATAGCGCCCACTTGCTGAAATTCGCCGAAAGCTCCTTCTGCGGGAGAAAATACGTCTCCCTCGAATCGGATCCGCAAGCCGGAAATGATCGCCGATTCGCCCACTTCTTCGAAGAGGGGCCTGCCCGCCGCAAGGGTGATCGTGTACCCGTCCGGATTGACGAGGGTTCCCTGAAAGGTGCTCCCTTCATAGACGCCCTCCACCTTGAAGGAGTCCGCAAGGATATATTTCCCCTCCTCTTCAAGATCGGCAAAACAGGTTACGGGTTTATACTCGGAAAAATCCGTATCCTCCACGATGACCACATAATCCGCGATTTTAGAGCGAACCATCTCATCCCCGAAATATACATTGCTGCCGATCAAAGAGATCTCGTACCGGCCCGCGCGGGTCGCGTGCAGATTTCCCGAAGCATCGAGAAACAGTTCGGCCGCATCGTAATCGCCCCGCATCTCGACGAGGGCATCACTGTCCTGCTCCAGCACGGGCACGGATTCCCCCACGCGCATGTAGACCACGTTCGAATCGTCAGGGGAAAATCCGTTGAAATATTCGTGTGCATCGACGTGCAAAATGAGCCACAGCCCGAGAAGCATAATAATCACAAGGACAAACGTCAGCAGAAAGAAAAGCACTGCATATTTACGCCGCGACTTCATTGCGCCACCTCCCGATCCATTTTTTGAAACATATGCACGCCAAAACAAACAACACTTCCGTCACGATAAACATCAAGTTGAGTATGGGGGCGGCGAATAGATGATAGTCCTTGACGGAGTCCCCTATCCCGCGATACGCGCCGAACTGCAGCGGCAGGGCCGTATCGGGGAAGGGTAAAAAATTAAGATCGAAATAGGTGCTTCCCTGCCAAACATATACGGCTAAAAACTGAAAAGCCAAAATCACCGCGATCGCGACAACCGCCATGACCGTCCTGCCCCAAGCGGTCTTTTGAAGTTTTACGGCACACTTGACGGCATCATAACAATAATACACGAGGCAAACCGTGACTGCCGCGGAAGGAGCGAACAGAAGCCTCCATGCCCCGTGCGAACACAGCGAGAGCATGAACCAACTCTGCGGCAGAAAATTGCGCAAGCCCGCCCTGCCCAGAAAAAAGAGCGCGTCGAACAGCGTGCATAAAATTATTTCCGCTGCCAAAAAGGCAACCGTGCTCACAAACAGCGCCAAAAGCCTGCCGCCGCACACATCTTTATCCTTGACTCCCGCGACGCGGAAATAACTGTACCGTTCATTCCAAAATGTGTATGCAAGAAAAAACAGGGGCACGGCATAGCTGAGCGCGATGCCGATTCCGAAGGCGACCTTCGCACACAAGAGCGCCCGCTCCGCCCCGCCGATAGAGATGAGCCCGCATGCGAGCAAGAGAGCCGCCGCCGAGGCGAACACGGCGATACCCGTTTTGGCCATACGGCCGAATTCCGTCAAAAAAACATTTTTGATCATTGCAATTTCTCCCTGTAAAATTCGTCGATGCTGCGGCCGCTCGCGCGGATGCTCTCCGCAACGGTGAGCGGGCACATACTGCCGTCTCTTAATACAGTGACATGTGTAAACATATTTTCAAACTCAGAAATTTCATGCGTGGCTACGGCAACGACGCGCGCATCCAGAGAACAGTCTATCAAAGAGTTCACGACGAAATCCCGCGCATAAATATCGAGGTTCGTCAGCGGTTCGTCCAAAAGCAGTACGGGAGAACG
>CAJFGA010000050.1 GCA_904374385.1 uncultured Clostridia bacterium
AGGAAAGAGGAAGTTGAAAAGCAAAAAGACGGTCGTCGTCGGCATGAGCGGCGGCGTAGACAGTTCGGTCGCCGCCCTGCTTTTAAAAGAGCAGGGCTACAACGTTATAGGGCTGTATATGGTCAATTGGGAAGAAGAAGGCGAAAACGGATGCTGCACTGCCGAGGCAGACTATGAGGACGTCAAGCGGGTGTGCAATAAGATCGGCATCCCGTATTTTACAGTCAACTTTGCCAAAGAGTATATGGATCGGGTTTTTAAGTACTTCCTCGCGGAATATGCCCGCGGCAGGACGCCCAATCCCGACGTTTTATGCAACCGCGAGATCAAGTTCGGTCCCTTTAAGCGCCATGCCCTCGCACTGGGGGCGGATTTTGTCGCGACGGGACATTATTGCGACATCCTTCACGAAGGCGGCAGGCATTACCTTTTGAAGGCGGCCGATCAAAACAAAGACCAAACGTATTTTTTAAATCAAGTCACGCAGGAACAGTTTGCCAATGTGCTCTTTCCGCTGGGCAGGATGCAAAAAGGGGAAGTGCGTGCCGTTGCCGAACGGTACGGGCTGTCCACGGCAAAAAAGAAGGACAGCACGGGCATCTGTTTTATAGGCGAACGCAATTTCCGCCATTTTTTGCAGACGTATCTCCCCGCGAAACCGGGAAAGATCGTCACGACGGACGGAAGGGTGGTCGGCGAGCACATCGGGCTGATGTACTATACTTTGGGGCAGCGCAAGGGCTTGGATATCGGCGGACAGAAGGGCGACGAAGGCGGCAGGTGGTTCGTCATCGAAAAGGATCTGAAAGACAATATTCTTTATGTCGCGCACGGCGGAGAGGAAAAGCTGTATGCGAAGGGATGTACCGTTACGGGCTTTAACTGGATCCCCGTGCCGCCCGAAGAAAAAGAGTTTTGCTGTACGGCAAAATTCCGTTATCGGCAGGGCGAGCAGGCGGTCAAAGTTTTGCGGGAAAAGGATCGGCTTACCGTTTTGGCAAGTGAGCCGCAGCGCGCGCTCACGCCGGGGCAGTATGCCGTGCTGTATGATGGGGATAAATGTATCGGCGGCGGCGTGATCGATGAGATCATACCGCAATAAAATGTGAAAAACGGACGCGCACCGCAGATCGGTGTGCGCCCGTTTTTTGTTGTATAGGAAAACCCGCGGACTATCCGCGGGTTTTCCTAACAATAAAAGGCCCCCGCTTTACGCGAGGGCCTGTTACATTCAAAAATGATTCAGCCGATCATCTTGGCAATGGTGCCTTTAAAGAAGCATACGACGGCGCCAATGATGGAAAGGATGCCCGCAACGATAGGGCCAACGGCAAGTTTTTCATCAAAGAGCGCCAAAATAGCGTCTTTCGTATCCGACCCGCCGAGGCTGATCGAAGTAAAGCCCGTGGTGCTGAACAGGAAAACCGCGCCCACCACGAAGCATGCCGTCGTCACGATTTTCGTGATCAAACCGTTCTTAAAGAGAACGGCGAGCACACCGCCGATCAAGGGCAGGAAGAATGCGAGCGTCGTCATGATATTGAATTCGAGAGCTTCGACGGTAAAACCGGATACTACTTCGATTTCGCCGCCGAACGCGAGCTTCATACCGGTAAAAGAAAACTCGCTTCCGAGCAGTTTTCCCGAGTAGGTAACCGCGTTTACAAACATCATGCAGAACGCAACGATTCCCAATACGAATGCGATCGCGCCGGGAATGTACAGTTTCAGATTCTTTTTTGCCATATCATATCCTCCAAAAGGTTATCGTTACCATAATTTTATCATGCCTTCGCGAAAATTTCAAGCTTATTTTATTTTTTTGTTTGCTGAACGCAAAAGTTCGACTTTTTATAGACAAATGTCGATGATTCTGGCGGCCCGGCAAAAAAATTGCGAAGGGGGGTGGACGGATCCGCTGTATTCATGATACAATATAAAAAAATAAAAATTTTAGATTTTTTTGCCTAACAGTGCAATTTTTTCGGTCTTTCTCCGTTTATTTAAAGAGAGGTCAGCATGGAGAAAAAGCACATCAATAAACTCGTGCGGGAGATCGCGCGGGGCAATACGGCGGCTGCCGAAGAACTGTATGAGCTGATGAAAAGGCCGCTCATCTCCTTTGTTGCGCCCTCTTTATGCGATTTTGCCGAGGCGGAGGACGTGGTACAGAGCGTCTTTTTAAAAATTATCCAAAAGAGCGGCGACCTCACCTTTTTTAGCGATGCTTTTGCATGGATCTTTAAGATCGCGCGCAACGAATGCAGCGACCGCCTGCGTGCCCGCTCGCGCGAACTGCATACGGACAGTGCGTGGGGCAATGACGGGACAGGCACGGATTTCGCGGCGTTTGCCGATCTCGACCTCGCCCTGCGCAAATTGAGCGAGGACGATCGGCGCATGGTGTGGCTCAAATATTATGCAGGATTTACGGGCAAGGAGGTCGCGCAGGTGTTCGGCGTGAGCGAAGCGACTGTCTCGCGCAGGCTTGCCGAAATTTTAGATCGGCTGAGGAGGTGGACGGATGGCGGAGAAAACTGAACTTGAAAAATATTTCGCCGCATTCCCTGACCCGGCGGGGCTTTCGGAAGCGTCGCGGGACGCGGTCTGCGCCAACGCGGCGGTGCATGGCAGAAGGAAAAGGAAGGGGATTCTTGCCGTTTGCTTTGCGGCAGCCGCATGCGCGGTCATCGCCGCGGCGGTCCCTTTCGGCGTGTGGCTCTTTGCCCCGATCGGCTCGGAGATGAACGATGGAGGAGATCCTGCGCCGGGAACGGATTTTTGCGTCGTATATCCCGGCGAGGACGGCCCGGAAGGGGAAAATCCACTCGCGCCCGCAAGCTGGGATTATTATGCATATGCCTACGGAGAAGAGGCGGCGGTGACCTTTTTTGTGCAGGATGTACCCGCTTTTGCCGCGCAGCGCTTCAGTGAAACGACGTACGCGTGCGGCTATTACGCGGGAGAAGAGGCTGTACTCGCGCATTGGAATGTCGGTTTCGATTTGGTCATATCCACCGCGCGGGCGGAACAAGACGCCGCCTATTTTGCGGGCGTAACCGAAACGATCGCGGGGATAGATGTATCTATGAGCCGCGAAGATGAAAGTTACCTATATGCTTTCGAGCGCGGCGGCCGGCATTACTATTTTGCGAGCGAAACGCCCCTGCTCGAAGAGATAGAGGCCTTTCTGCGGAACGGATAGGAGGGGAAAAGATGAAAAAACTTCGCATTGCGCTCCTTGCTTTGGCGCACCTTGCCATGGATCTTACGACGGTCGCCTTCGTCTATGTGCTGACGGGCGTGCGCGAATTCGGGAGCATGCCGGATGGCGCGGGGCTGTCGGATACGTCCGCGTTCGCCGTTGCCGCCTGCGTGCTTGCCTACGATTTGCTGGCGTTCGGTCTGCAGCCCTTGATCGGCGCCCTGATCGATCTTAAAAGGCGGTCTGCGCCCCTTTTATATGCTTCGCTGTTCGGTACGGGCGCAGCGGCGGTCCTCTGCGTGTTGTGCGATTTCCCGCAGGGCGTGCACGCATTATCGGTCGCAGTGCTCGTATTCTTTTCGCTGTGCAATGCCGTCTTTCACGTCGCGGCAGGGGCGTTCGTCATCGCGGAGAGCGAAAAAAAGTGCGCGCCCCTCGGCGTATTTGTTTCGTTGGGTGCAATCGGCGTCGCGCTCGGGCGGCTGTACGCACCCGCTCTCCTGTTTTGGGCGGGGGCGGCGCTGATCGTTTTCGGCGTCGCATTCTTGTGTACCAGGACGGGCGATGCGTTCATCGCACCCCACTTTGCACGGGCGGATGCGCTGTATACTCGGCGTGAAGCCGACCTGCTGCCCCTACTTTTGCTTATCTTTGCGGTATTTGTGCGCGGTATGGGCAGCGGGGCGCTGCCGGCCGGATATATGCCGACGCAGTGGCTCGTGCTGCTGGCCGCGCTTGCCACGGCGGCGGGAAAGGCGGCTGGCGGGTTCTTATCGGATGCGCTCGGCATTAAGGCGGTCGCGGCGGTCTGTTTGCCCGCCTCCGCGTTTTTGCTTTTATTCGGCGCGGACGTGCCCGCGCTGTATCTTATCGGGCTGGCGCTCTTCAATACGTCGATGCCCGTCACGCTGTGGCTCTCGTTTGCGGCGCTGCCGCGGCTGAGGAATGCGGCGTTCGGCGTGATGGCGGCGTTTTTGATGTTGGGCAGCGTATTGGCGATGCTGTTCGCCGTACCGCAGTGGCTGGCTTTTGCGCTCGTACTGCTGAGCGGGGGTGCGATCGTTGCCGCAGCCTGCCTGTCAAAAAACAGAACATGTCTGCGCGAAGGGCGCGGAAAGGAGGTAAAACATGCTTAAACTTTTATTGGACGTGATCTCTCCTACGGAGGAGATCTTGCAAATGTTAGATGACAATTGGCTGACCATCGTGCTGGTGATCGTCTGTGTTGCGGTGGCCGCCGCGGCGGCGGTGGGCATCGCGCTCCTTCTGCGGCGCAGGAAAAACACGCGCGCGGAAAGGGAAGAGAAGGATAAAAACGGCCGAAACGAGGGGCAGGAAAAGGAATGAGCGCGTTCTATTTTATAGGCATGATCGGTTTGGGGCTTGTTCTGACGCTCGTGCTCGAAGGGGTCGTTCTGCTGCCCCTGCTGCTAAAGCAGAACGACAAAATGCCGCTCGCCGCGTTTGCGCTCGTCAATGTGGCGACCAATATTTCGATCAACGTCATCATCTATTTGGTGGGATTGTTCGGCTGCTTTCTCGACGGATTCATGTCGGAGGGGCTCAGGTTTGCACTCATCGTCATTGCGCTGCTGCTGGAGATATTCGTGGTGCAGATCGAATATTGCATCCTTAAAAAGTTTGTAGAGCACAGGCATCTCTTTTGGTATGTGCTCGGCGCCAACGCCCTCTCCGCCGTCGTCGGAAGTATCCTTTTGGCGCTGTTGAGTTCTATTTAAAGATATTTCGGCAGGATCTCCGTTAAAATTGTCAAAAAATCTGCCTTTTTTCCGGCGAATCGTTGACAGGAACGCTTTTTTGCTTTACAATTAGAGATGGCAGTAAGGTGCCGCAAAAAAGCAATCTAAAACGGAGGGGTTCTTTCGATATGAGTCTGAATTACAGGAACAAAGAATGGCGGAACAGCATGCGCGTCACCGTCGATTACAACAACATGATGAAGAAGTTTGTGGGAGGCGATGGTTTTACCGATGCCGACCTTTCCCGCGAGAAGGAAGCGGCGGCGGACGCATTCGACTATGTGGCGGCCAACCGCGGCAAGGGGATGATGGGCTGGACAGAGCTGCCGTATAACCAAAAAGAGATCGTGGAGGATATCATTGCGACTGCCAAGGAGGTGCGCCGCAAGTTCAAATATTTCGTCGTACTGGGCATCGGCGGCAGCGCTCTCGGCCCCATCGCCGTATTCAATGCCCTGTGTCATTTACACTACAACGATCTTGCTCCCTCTAAAAGGAAGGGGCCTAAGTTCTATGTGGAAGACAACGTCGATCCCGAAAGGATGGCGGCGCTTCTCGACGTCATCGAACCGGAAAAGACCTGCTTCAACGTCATCACCAAGTCGGGTGCGACCAGCGAGACGATGACGCAGTACCTGATCATCAATGACATTCTCAAAAAGACTCTCGGCGACAGGGCGAGCGAGAACATCATCGCCACCACCGATCAGATCAAGGGCAATTTGATCAAGCTGGCCAAACAGAACAACTATAAAACATTTTATATTCCCGACGGCGTGGGCGGCAGATTTTCTGAACTCTGCCCGGTAGGGCTGTTGCCTGCCGCGGTGCTCGGCCTCGATATCAAGGCGATGCTCGCGGGCGCGGCGTATATGGACGGCATTTGCAACAAGCCTTCCGTCGCCAAAAATCCTGCGCTCGCCTGTGCGGTGCTGCAAGTCATGGCGATGGCGCGCGGCAAGAACGTCGGTGTCATGATGCCGTACGCGGACAGCTTAAAACTGATGGCGGACTGGTACTGCCAGCTTTGGGCGGAAAGCCTCGGCAAAAATGTCACGCTGGACGGCAAACCCTGCAACGTAGGGCAGACGCCCGTCAAGTCTTTGGGCGTCACCGATCAGCATTCGCAGGTGCAGCTTTATACCGAAGGCCCCTTCGATAAGGTCGTCACGTTCCTTTCCGTATCCAATTACCGCAAGACGGTCGCCATTGCGCACGGTTGTGAGGACATTCCCGACGTGGCTTTCCTCGGCGGGCACACGATGAACGAACTGATCACTGCTGAAAACAAGGCGACGGCTTATGCGCTTACAAAGGCGGGCAGGCAGAATTATACCGTGTACATCCCCGAAGTCAACGAATTTACCCTCGGCGAATTGATGTACCTGTTCGAATTGCAGACGGCTTATGCGGGCGCTATGCTCAACATTGACACCTTCAATCAGCCGGGCGTCGAGGCGGGCAAACAGGCGACGTATGCGCTGCTCGGCAAGCGCGGCTACGAGGCAAAGAAGGAAGAACTCGACAACGCGCCGCAGGCGGAAGATAAATATATTGTATAATAAAAAAAACCGGATTCATGCGGGCGGAGACCTCTCCGCCCGCGTTTTGCTTTTAGAAAAGCTGACAGGAAGAGAGATCCGACAAAAAGCACGGCAAAACGCAAGGGGGAGGAATGTGTTTATACACATTCCTCCCCCTTGCGTTATAGAGTTTGCAAAAGATCCGCTTTCGGAGCCGTCACTTCGTATAGGAAGAGGCGACGAGCCCCATGAGGGAAGCGAGAAGGATGGGGATATAGCGCGGCCGCAGCAGATCCCACCATGCAGTTAGCATGCTGTTTTCGAAGTGAAACTCAAAATTGGTTCCGATAGAAGAGAACAAACACAGCAGTGCCGCGCCGATCGCCACAATGATGAAGATGCGCAAACTTGTGCGGCGCAGTGCTTCGCCGACGCGGTCCATATAGTCGGAATGGTTATACCCGCTCAGCAATTCCTTTAATGCGCGCATGAATAGGATGATGGCGACGATAAACAATATATCCTGCCCTACCAGAGTGGCAAGAACTTTGCAAAAGCCGAGTACCCCGTTGAAGTATCCGCCGAACAAAACTTGAATGTCGAAGGAGAGGTTATAGCCGGCGGGAATGACGAGAAAGGCGGACATAAAGTAGGCAAACGCCAAAAAGAAAATCTGCCTCAAAATCGCATAGACCAAATTACCGGCAGTCCGCTTGTTTTGCTGTTTTCCACCTTCGGAAACATTTTGGGGAAGCGCCGTCAGAACGGTGACGTACATCGAATAGGCGGCGGCGACGATCATGCCGATATTGTACAAGCCCGTCGGTTCACCGTTTGCAAGGACGCGCGCCAGGATCCCCAGGCAAAAAATTTTAACGAGCGAAGAGGTGGCGCCGTTGCACAGCACGGACGCCGCCGATGCGCGCTCCGTAATATTCTTTTTTCCTGAAAAAGTTGCAAATAATTTGGGCAGGGAACGAACCGCGTTTTTCAGCAGGATGATCAACATCACCGCATAGATGATGGCGAGCGCGGCTTTGGCAAGCGATTCGTAGATCGTGCTGCTTTGCATGTTGAAGACGTTGAGTATGTATTCGATCGCCGTAAAGACGGTCAGCGTCTGCCCGTAGGCATCGGCCACGCCCAAAAGCATGCCGAGCAAAGTAAGCCAGGTGACCAAAAAAGCAAACACGGCGAGCCATTTGAATCGCGTTCCGGCGCTTTGTATCATCTTCTGTTCGTTGCCGGGCATCGGCTGCGCCGCCGCAGCGTTGAGGTTTTCTGCCATGATTATGCCTCCTCGCCGATCAGATCGGTCAAAGCGATCGTTTGCAGATCGTCTGCAAGGCGGATCACCGTATTATCGATATTTTTGAACAAAAATGTACAATTTGCGTTGGAAGTCGCCTTGGTGCCCTGCGTATCGGCGGAAGTTTTGGACTTGCCGTTCAGTTGGATCAGCGGCGCGTCGCTTTGCGATAAGTCGACGGTCAATCCGCCGTTAAAGTCTACGGAGTCGGCGGAAACGCCGAACAATTGCAGCAGCTCTTCTTCGCGCAAAATATAGCGGTCGCCTTCCTGTTCGAACAGCGGCTGCGTACCATCGGAAGCCTTTTCGATCAATTGCCCGATCGCTAAGAGGGAATCCATGTTTTCTTCATTCAGAGAAAGCAGTTCGCTGAGAAATACGGCGTGATCTCTGCAATCGATCCATTTTCCGAGATTTCCGCTAAGGGCATCGTAAACTTCGTCGTCATAGAGGGTGTCTTTCTCTTCTTCCGTCTTGTTTTGAGAAGGATCGGCGCTGTTTGTGTAGCTGTAACTGCGCGAATAGCTGCCGTTCAGCCGCTCTGCCTTTATGAGAAGCTGATCGGCGGAAAGATAAATGTCAAACGAAAAATCAAAAAAGTTTTTAACGCTTTCCGTAACGGTCACGCTGCCGGACTGCAGCTGCGTCTGCGAGCGGGAAGCGGATTCGGTGATCATTTTTCCCGTTGTGGAGTAGTAGACGGCGTCTTCTGCAATGGCGATCTGCAGTTCACGCTGAAAAGCGACGTTTGAAGAGCTGTTTGAAGAGATGCTCTCCGTGCTTCTGGAATAGGTCTGCGCGGCGTTTTGGTCGTCGGTTATGATGACCGTCACGCTGGTGTGTTCTGCCGCTTCGGAAACGGGATCGGCAAGAGCCGCCGCTTGGGGGTAGAAGCTGATATTTTCGATCGATTGCAGTACGCCGTGCAGCTCTTCAAGCGATTCGACCTTTGCATTGACGCCATTCCCTTTTCCGTAAGAGATGGGCTGCGGTATTTTCGCCGTATAGATGGCCGCAGCGAGCAGGGCAAGGCTTACGATGCATACGATGATGCGTTTAACCGTCATATATTCTCTCCTATCATGATTGATCTTTATATAATAGAGTATAAGCGATGGCGGTTATTCTGTCAAGCAAATATGCAAGGATGTACATATTTTCATCTTACACTTTGCTATTTTTATTGCTTTTCGGGCATGAATTTCCAGTAGCGTACGGGCATGTATCCCTTCATCTGCTTTTCGTGCGGGCGGGAGGCAATATTGACCGAGCGGTAGTACTCTTTCCAAAGGGACTGGAAGCGCAATTCGCAGTCGGAGAGGGCGACGCTCACCTTTTCGTCTGTTTGCGCAATGACGCAATCTTTGCCGTTGTATAGGGCGGCCTTGCCCCGCGCCGTGTCATGGATGATGAAGGATTGCCCGGGCAGGCGGGAAAGAAAATGGGGCAGGATCAGTTCCAAAATATCGTTATCGGGGGAAAAGGGCGCGTAAAAGATGCCGCCTTCCCCCTCCATAAAGCGCAGAAAGCCGGTAAAGTGATGCGCTTCGAGTGTGACTTTTTTCTTTTCCTCCCTCGCCGCGATGACGGCGGGGTGGGCGAGCATGTCGCCTACGGGCGACTTTTTTTGCACGATGAGGCGGATATATTCGAGGGCGACCTGCTCCTTTGCCGCCGAACCTCTCCGCAAGATCAGGGAAATATCGCCGAGGGAGCGGGGCGCATACCGGCGGAGTTTGCCTTTGACGCGCTCGCACTTGTTTTCGTCCGGCGCCACGATGATGACGGTGGAATCGAATGCAAGCTGTACCGTGCGCGAGGAGGTGATCATACAGTCGCGGTCCGTGCAGGCGGAAAAGACGGCGGTGTAAAAACAGCATTCGCTGCCGTCGGTGATGTATACGTTCATAGCTGCCCCGTCAGCGCCGAAAGGGAGGTTTCGGGCGTGGAGAACATGGAAAGCTGTTCGTATTTTCCGCCCTTTTCTTCCAGCATGAGCATATTTTTAACGGTGGCGATATTCTCGCTTCCGTAAAATTTTCCGTTACAGGTGATAAAGTGTTTGGCACGTTTCAGGACGATGCGCATTTTGGCGAGGTCGCCAAAGTCGAGTACGGCAAACTTTCGCGCCTTGATGATCTTATAGGCGCCCAACGTGCCGATGCCAGGCACCCGCAGCAGCGCTTCGAGGGGCGCCCTGTTGATCTCTACCGGGAAAAATTGCATGTGCCGGAGCGCCCAAGCGCATTTAGGATCGTACTCTTCGGGCAGATTTTCGTTTTCCCCCGCGATCTCTTCGGCAGAAAAACCGTAAAACCGCATCAGCCAATCCGCCTGGTACAGGCGGTGTTCCCGCAGCAGCCCCGCGCATTTGTCGGGCAGCAGGGAATGGTGTACGACCGGTATATACGAGGAAAAGTACACCCGTTTCAAGGAAAAGCGGCGATACATCGCCTGGCTCAATTTAAGGATCTGTCCGTCGGCTTCGGGCGAGGCGCCTACGATGAGTTGAGTCGTCTGCCCGGCGGGCAAAAATATTTTGCGGTGCTTTGTCCGCTCTTCTTTGACGGCTGCCTTTTCGAGGGCGAGCTGCTTCATGGGGGCGAGTACGCCCTCCTTGCTCTTTTGCGGCGCCAAAAGGCGCAGGCTCTTTTCAGAGGGCAATTCTACATTGAAACTCATGCGGTCGACGTACAGTCCAGCGCGGGAGATAAGCGCCCTGTCTGCCTGCGGGATGCCTTTCAAGTGAATATACCCGTTAAAGCGGTATATCTTGCGCAGCTTGATCACCGTGTCGAGCAGCCGCTCCATGGTTGCGTCGGGAGAGCCTTCTACGGCAGAGGAGAGAAAAAGCCCCTCGATATAGTTGCGCTTATAAAACGCGACGGTCAGTTCGCAGATCTCGTCGGGCGTGGCAGAGGCGCGCGGCACGTCTGCTTCCGCGCGGTTGGGGCAGTACAGGCAGTTGTAGGCGCACCGGTTGCTCAGCAAGATCTTCAAAAGGGAAATGCACCGCCCGTCCGGCGTAAAGGAATGGCAGATACCCGCAGGGCTCGCGTTGCCGATGCCTCCCTTTGTATTCGTCCGCCGCGAGCCGGATGAGGAGCAGGAAACGTCGTACTTTGCGCTTTCCGTCAAAATTTTCAGCCGTTCTGCGTCGATCATATTTCCGTACCTCCTCTGTCTGTGTACACAGTATACCGCTCCGCACGCAAAAAGTCAAACATTTGTTCGTTTTTTTATAAAAAGAAAAACGATTTTTCACTTGTTTTTCATGTGATGATAGTGTTATAATAATAAACGAAGTGTATACTTTGTTTATACTCTGTCCGTACGATTACAGGGAGGATAAGAAAATGAAAGTTTTGATCGTAGACGACGAGGAAATGATCCGCAACGTTCTTCGCGAATATGTAGAATTTGAGGGAAATGAAGCGTATGAGGCGTCCGACGGCATCCAGGCGGTAAAAATGTGCCGCGAAAACGATTACGACATCATCTTAATGGACGTGATGATGCCCGCGCTCGACGGCTTTTCTGCCGTCAAAGAGATCCATAAATTTAAGGATATCCCCGTGATCATGCTCTCTGCGCGCGGGGAAGAATATGACAAACTGTTCGGCTTTGAAGTAGGGGCGGACGATTATGTGACCAAGCCCTTTTCTCCGAAGGAAGTGATGGCGCGCATCGCCGCCGTTACCAAACGGCACAAAGCGGGAGCCGCCGCGCGCGAAACGCTCAAATTCGAAGGGCTGGAAATCGATATGAAGGGGCGCAACGTGTATGTGGACGGAGAAAAACTCGAATTGACGCCCAAGGAGTACGAACTTTTGTTCTATCTCGTCAAAAACAACGGCATCGCCCTCTCGCGCGAAAAACTTTTGTCCGACGTGTGGGGCTTTGATTTTTACGGCGACGACCGCACGGTGGATACGCACATCAAAATGCTCCGCAGCAGTTTGAAAGAATACCGCAAATTTATCGTCACGCTTCGGGGCATGGGATATAAATTCGAAGCGTAAGAGGGTTACATGCAGCGCGCGAAGAGAAGACGGTTCCGCAGCATCAATTTCATATTGTGGGTCAGTTTTCTGGCGTTTGCTGCCTTCATCCTCGTGCTGACCTGGGTCTTTCAGACCACATTGCTGCGCAGATTTTTTGCAGACGAAGTCAAGACGGAATTGGAGGATATCGGCGGCGAGGTGTACAGAAATATTTCTGCATTGCAGCGCATCCCGTCAGAAAACGGGATCGACGCCTATATCACCTTGGCGCAGTACGATAATCCCGCAATCAATATCTATGTTTTGGATGCAAACGGCGA
>CAJFGA010000051.1 GCA_904374385.1 uncultured Clostridia bacterium
GGGCTTCCAGCGCATTTTTGACGGATGCGGTGCGCGTTTTTCCGCCTGCGGCAAAGGATAAATTCGGCAGGCCGGCAAGTTCGCGTTCGATCTCTTCCCGCTCGCCAGCATTCACGCATACGAGCGTTCCCGCGATCAGGGGATGGCGGGCAAAGGCGGCCGCGGCGCGCCGCAGGACGGACGATCCGCCGACCTTTTGCAGGATCTTATTCTTTTGAAAACCCGCGCGCGAGCCGGTGCCCGCCGCGGGAATGACGGCGATGATCTTCATTTTTCCTTCACTCTTTACAACAGGCATTCCAGCTGCCGGTCGAGCGGCTCCTTCTGTACATGTTCCTGTATGCGTTCTAAAGCGTCGGTACAGCCCATGGCGCGGTAAAATGCCTGGCTTTCGACGGCGGAATGCGATGAAATATATAATTTTTCGGCGCCGTGCGCTTTCGCCCACCCTTTGGCGCAATCAAATAATTTTCTGCCCCATCCTCTGCCGCGAAACTCCTCTGAAACGTGAATAGACGTCAAATCGCGGTAGACGCCGTCCTTGCCGAGCGGGGCGCCTTCTACGGAGGCGAACCCTTTGAGTTTGCCGCCGACGAACATGCCGAATACGGCGCCGCCCGTCTGCAGGGTATGCCGCAGGCATTCGATCAAAAAATCATAATCGGCGGCGCTCCAATCGTCGATGGAGGGCGCGTATGCTTCGCGCCAGCCGCCGCCGTCATTGCGCAGGCAATAGGTGACGCGCTGCCGCCTGCGAAAATCCGAAAACAGCGCGCTGCAGAGCTCGCCTTCAGCGATCGGGCGCAGATCGGCGCTATTCTTTGATGATCTCATACAGCGATGCGGCCTCATCCTTTTTGACCGTTTCTTTGAGGGCGAGCACGCGGAATTTTAAACTGCCTGCGGCGAAGGCGAGCTCTACTTCGTCGCCCGCTTTCAGTTGATAGGCGGGTTTGACTTCCCGGCCGTTGACGCTCACTTTGCCCGCCTTGCACGCATCTCCCGCGACGGTGCGGCGCTTTAAGATGCGCGATACTTTCAAAAATTTGTCGATCCTCATGTATACTCCTGTGCGGCGCCTTTGTGGCGGCGTTTCCCGTAAAAAAGGCGCGGTATTCTCTTTGCACCGCGCTTTATTTGCGTTTTTGTGCCCAAACGCGTCGAAAATTGCCGAAATTTTCTAAAATTATTTTTCAGCAAAAGAAAAAGCAGTTGACTTTTCTTCCGAAATTTTATATAATACTAAACTGTATCATTATGGAATATAATGTGGTTTTTGCCCTTTTTTCTTTTCGGAAGGAACTGCGAAGACCGGCCCAAACGCCTTTTCTATATAATATGGTTTATATAGCAGAGGGAACCGCCGAAACGGCATTTGCTGTTTTGGAATATTATACAGCAATTTTTCGGATATGTAAAGGGGCAAGAGGAAAATTGATAAAAAAATTTTTTTCGCCCCGCAACTGCAGGCAACTTACGGAACAAATTTCAAAAGGAGCAAGTGAATGAATTTACCTATTCAAAAGTTCGGCAAGACAGAGAGAAGGAAGTTCGGCAAGATCAACGAAGCGATCGATATCCCCGATCTCGTCGAGATCCAAAAGAACTCGTACAGGACGTTCATCGAAGAGGGCATCGGCGAAGTTTTTGATGACTTTTCTCCGATCACCGACTATTCTGATCACTTCGAACTGTATTTTCTCAGTCATGAATTCGGCAATAAGCCCAAGTATGACGAGAAAGAGTGCAGGAACCGCGACGCGACGTACGCGCTCCCGCTCCGCGTCAAAGTGAGGCTCGTCAACAAGGTCAAAGACGAAGTCATCGATCAGGAAGTGTTCATGGGCGATTTCCCGCTCATGACGGATAACGGCTCCTTTATCATCAACGGCGCGGAGCGCGTCATCGTGTCGCAGCTCGTCCGTTCGCCCGGCGCGTATAATGAATCCGAAAAGGACAAGTCGGGCAGAGAAATGTTTAAGACGACGGTCATCCCCAACCGCGGGGCTTGGCTGGAATTCGAACAGGATTCGCAGGGTGTTTTGTGGGTACATGTCGACAGGAAGAGAAAGATCTGTGCGACCGTCCTTCTGCGCGCTCTCGGGTTCGGTTCCGACGTTGCCATTACGGATATTTTCGGCGACGACAAGATGATCGCCGCTACTATCGAAAAGGATACCGCCAAGAGCGAGCAGGACGGCCTCATCGAGCTTTACAGAAGGCTCCGCCCCGGCGAAGTGCCGACGGACGATTCGGTGCGCCAGCACTTGCACAATCTCTTTTTCGATCCCCGCCGCTACGACGTGGTCAAGGTCGGCAGGTATAAATTCAATAAAAAGCTCAACATCGCCTACCGGTTGCCCGGCTGCATCGCCGCGGACGATCTGTTCGACCCGGAAACGGGCGAACTGCTCGCGGCGAAAGGGGAGAAGATCTCCGAAAAGAAAGCGTTTGAGATCCAGGATGCGGGCATCAACGAAGTGTACGTTCTCGTATCCGACGAGCGCGCGGGCGAAATGCGCCATAAGGTGATCGGCAACAACACGGTGAATTTTGCTTCGATTTCGAATAAAAATCCCAAGAGCTTCGGGTTGCTGCCTACCATCTATTACCCCAATTTCAAGTTCTCGAAGGAAATTGCGGAGGCAATGCAGAGCGCGGATGCGGAAACGGTCGCCGATCAGTTTTGCGACCGCATCAACGCCGTTTACTTTACCGTCGAGACGAAAAAGACGGACGACGAAAAGCAGGAAGAGCGCAAAAACCGCGAAAAGCGCAAAGAGAACCGCATCAAGTTCTGCGAGGCGTGCAAAAAGTTCCACGAGATCCTGAACAGGGAGGAGGTCTACATCTCTGCGGAAGAGAAGAAGGTCATCCGTCCCCTCATCGATAAACTCAATCACAGGCACATCACGGTGGACGACGTCATCGCGGCGATTTCGACCAACCTCGATCTGCGCTACGGCATCGGCACGATCGACAATATCGACCACCTCGGCAACCGCCGTGTGCGCAGCGTGGGCGAACTTTTGCAAAACCAGCTTCGCGTAGGTATCGCGCGCCTCGAGCGGCTCATCAAAGAGCGCATGGCGACGCAGGACCCCAATGAAGTTACGCCGTCGGGCCTCATCAACGTGCGCCCCGTTTCGGCGGTCATCCGCGAATTTTTCGGTTCTTCGCAGCTGTCGCAGTTCATGGATCAGACCAATCCTATCGCGGAACTCACGCATAAGCGCAAGCTGTCGGCGCTCGGCCCCGGCGGGCTTAACCGCGACCGCGCGACTTTCGACGTGCGCGACGTGCACCACAGCCATTACGGGCGTATGTGCCCGATCGAGACGCCAGAAGGGCAGAATATCGGCTTGATCTCTTCGCTCGCCACCTTTGCGAAGGTCAACGAATACGGCTTCATTATGAGCCCGTACAGAAGGGTGCAGAAGGAGTACGATGAGAACGGCAAGTGCGTGCTCGTGCGCGTCACGAACGACGTCGACTATCTTACGGCAGATGAAGAGGACAAATATGTCGTCGCGCAGGCGAACGAACCGTTGAACGAGGACGGCACGTTCGTCAACGAGCGCATTTCCTGCCGCCGCCGCGCGGACATCACCCAGCTGCCGCAGGAGCGCATCGACTATATGGACGTATCGCCCAAGCAGCTCGTATCCGTCGCGACCGCGCTCATTCCCTTCCTTGAAAACGACGATACAAACCGCGCCCTCATGGGTTCGAACATGCAGCGCCAGGCCGTGCCTCTGCTCAAGACGGAGAGCGCCATCGTGGCGACCGGTATCGAGGCGGCGATCGCGCGCGATTCGGGCGTCATCGTCAAGGCGAAAAATGCAGGAACGGCGATCGGCGTCGCGTCCGACTGTATCCGTATCCGTCAGGATAACGGCATCGTGGACGAATATAAACTAAAAAAATTCGAGCGTTCCAACCAGGGCACCTGTCTCAACCAGCGCCCGATCATCAATACCGGCGACAGGGTGGAGGCGGGCGAGATCATCGCCGACGGCCCTTCCACCAACAACGGAGAACTGGCGCTCGGCAAGAATATCCTCATCGGCTTCATGGAATGGGAAGGCTATAATTACGAGGACGCGATCCTCATTTCCGAAAAGCTCGTCCGCGAGGACGTATTCACCTCCATCCATATCGAGGAGCATGAGACGGAAGCGCGCGATACGAAACTCGGCGAAGAGGAGATCACGAGGGATATCCCGAACGTCGGCGACGACGCGCTGAAAGACCTCGACGAGGACGGCATTATCCGCGTGGGTGCGGAAGTGAGCGCGGGCGACATTCTCGTCGGCAAAGTTACGCCGAAGGGAGAAACCGAACTCACGCCCGAAGAGCGCCTGCTGCGCGCCATTTTCGGCGAAAAGGCGAGGGAGGTGCGCGATACTTCCCTGCGCGTTCCGCACGGCGAGGGCGGCATTGTCGTCGATGTCAAGATATTTACCAGAGAGAACAAAGACGAGCTGTCTCCGGGCGTGAACAAGCTGGTGCGCGTGTACATCGCGCAGAAGCGTAAAATTTCCGTCGGCGACAAGATGGCGGGCCGCCACGGCAACAAGGGCGTTATTTCGCGCATTCTGCCCGAAAGCGACATGCCCTTCATGGCGGACGGCACGCCGATGCAGATCGTTTTGAACCCGCTGGGCGTTCCTTCCCGTATGAATATCGGGCAGGTTTTGGAAGTGCACCTCGGGCACGTCTGCAAGCAGCTCGGTTGGAAGATCGCGACGCCCGTATTCGACGGCGCGACCGAGCAGGATATCAAACAGTTATTTAAAGAAAACAATATCGTCAACCCGCAAGGGGAAGTGGACGGCAAGATCCAGCTGTATGACGGACGTACGGGCGAACCTTTCGAAAACCGCGTTACCGTCGGGCAGATGTACATGATCAAGCTCATCCACCTTGTCGACGACAAGATCCACGCGCGTTCGATCGGGCCTTACTCTCTCGTTACGCAGCAGCCGCTCGGCGGCAAGGCGCAGTTCGGCGGCCAGCGTTTCGGCGAAATGGAAGTTTGGGCGCTCGAAGCGTACGGTGCGGCGCACATCTTGCAGGAGATCCTCACGGTCAAGTCGGACGACATCGTCGGGCGCGTCAAGACGTACGAAAGCATCGTCAAGGGCAACAATATTTCCGAGCCGGGCATCCCCGAGGCGTTCAAAGTGCTGTTCAAAGAATTGCAGTCGCTCGCGCTTGACGTCAAAGTGCTCACCGAAAGCAAGGACGAGATCCAGCTCAAAGACTTCTCCGATGTGGAGATGGACGACGAAGAACCCGATCGCCGCGACGAAGAGACGGAGGAGATCGACTTCAACTTCGACGATGAGGACGAGGACGAAGAGGAGGATGACGTCGATTCGATCTTTGAAGAGGATGACGAGGACGAGGATGAGGATTTCACCTCTTCCGATCTGTTTGACGAGGATGATCTCGACGATCTGGATGATTGGGACGACGAGGACGATGCCGACGAACAGGCGGACCACGACGAAAATTAAGCAAGCGGGAGGAATACTATGTTTGAATTAAACGATTTTGACTCAATACAGATCGGAGTTGCGTCTCCCGAAAAAATAAGAGAGTGGTCATACGGCGAGGTCACGAAACCTGAGACCATCAACTACCGCACGCAAAAACCCGAACGCGACGGCCTGTTCTGCGAAAAGATCTTCGGGCCGACCAAAGACTGGGAATGCCATTGCGGCAAGTACAAGCGCATCCGTTATAAGGGCATCATCTGCGAAAAGTGCGGCGTCGAAGTGACCCGCGCAAAGGTGCGCCGCGAACGCATGGGGCATATCGAGCTTGCCGCGCCCGTGTCGCATATTTGGTATTTCCGCGGGGTGCCTTCCCGCATCGGGCTGCTGTTGGATATGGGGCCGAAGCAGCTGGAGCAGGTCATTTATTTTGCCGCCTACGTCGTATTAGACCCCGGCAAGATCCCCACCCTGACCTATAAACAGGTCATCAACGACAAGGAACTTCGCGAGATCGAAGAGCAGTACGGCGACGAGAGCGTCACCGGGCTGAAAGTCGGCATGGGCGCGGAGGCAATCCGCGAGCTTTTGCAGGCTGTCGACCTCGAAAAAGAGAGCAAAGAGGCGAAGGAGATCATCGAAAACAATCAGAGCGGCGCCAAGAGGCTCAAGGCGGTCAAACGCATCGAGATCATCGAAGCCTTCCGCAAGAGCGGCAACCGCCCCGAATGGATGATCCTCACCGTGCTTCCCGTCATCCCGCCCGATCTGCGCCCCATGGTGCAGCTGGACGGCGGCAGGTTCGCGACGAGCGATCTCAATGATCTCTACCGCCGCGTCATCAACCGCAACAACCGCTTGAAGAGGCTGATGGAATTGGGCGCGCCCGACATGATCGTCAAGAACGAGAAGCGCATGCTGCAGGAAGCGGTGGATGCGCTTATCGACAACGGCAGGAAGGGCAAGGCGATCACCGGGCCTTCCAACCGCGAACTCAAATCCCTTTCGGGACTGTTGCGCGGTAAACAGGGACGTTTCCGCCAAAACCTGCTCGGCAAGCGCGTCGACTATTCGGGGCGTTCGGTTATCGTCGTAGGGCCCGAACTGAAAATTTATCAGTGCGGCCTGCCCAAAGAGATGGCGATAGAGCTTTTCAAGCCCTTTATTATGAAAAAGCTGGTCGAAAGCGGCCAGTGCCACAATATCAAGAGCGCAAAGAGGGCGGTCGAAAAGGCAAAGCCCGCCGTTTGGGACGTTTTGGAAGGGGTCATCAAAGAGCATCCCGTCCTTTTGAACCGCGCGCCGACGCTGCACCGCCTTTCCATTCAGGCGTTCGAGCCGGTGCTCATCGAGGGGCGCGCCATCAAGATCCATCCGCTCGTCTGCGGCGCGTTCAATGCAGACTTCGACGGCGACCAGATGGCCGTGCATGTGCCGCTCTCCATCGAGGCGCAGGCGGAAGCGCGCTTTTTGATGCTTTCCGCAAATAATATCTTGAAGCTTTCCGACGGCAAGCCGGTCATGACGCCCACGCAGGACATGGTCCTCGGCGCCTATTACCTGACCATTATCCGCCGCTACGAAGACAAGTGGTATGACGAAAACCATGATGAAGTGCCCGAAGGAACGGAAGGGGCAGAGCAGTACCGCGCGCCGCTGTATACCTCGGAGGACGAGGCGATCATGGCGTACCAGACCAAATCGATCACATTGCAGGACGAGATCTACGTCAAGCGCACGGTAAAACTCCCCGAGGGCAAGTTCTTTAAAGAGGACGGCGAGCCGGAAACGGAGATCACCGGGCGCGTCAAGACGACGGTGGGGCGCATTATCTATAACGAGGCGATCCCGCAGGATCTCGGTTTCGTTGCGAGGAACACAAAAGAAGATTATCTGAAATATGAGATCGGCGGCAGCAACAAGTGCGATCTTTCTCTCCTGAAAGATCGGTACGAAGTTGAAGTGGACGGCAAGATGATCCGCCAGGAGCAGGAGGATGAGCCGGTCGGCAAAAAGATGATCTCTAAGATCGTCGACCGCTGCTTTAAGACGGGCGGCGCGCCGAAGGCGGCGGACGTGCTCGACAAGATCAAGGCGCTCGGCTATAAATATTCGACCATCGGCGCGATCACGACTTCCGTCTTTGATATGCACATCCCCGATGCGAAAAAGCCGCTCATTGCCGAAGCGGAGCACAAGGTCGAGGTCATCGAAAAGAAATTTGCGCGCGGTCTTTTGAAGGACGAAGAGCGCTACAACGCCGTGGTCAACGTTTGGAAGGACACGACCGACGCCGTGACAAACGAGCTGAAAAAGGGCCTCGATAAGTTCAATCCCATTTGGATGATGGCAAATTCGGGCGCGCGCGGCTCCATCGACCAGATCAAGCAGCTCGCGGGTATGCGCGGTCTCATGGTCAATCCGCAAGGTAAAATGATCGAGATCCCCGTCAAATCGTGCTTCCGCGAAGGGCTGACCGTTCTCGAGTACTTTATTTCTTCGCACGGCGGACGCAAGGGCTTGGCCGATACGGCTCTCAAGACGGCGGACTCCGGTTATTTGACCCGCCGCTTGGTCGACGTTTCGCAGGATGTGATCGTGCGCGAAGACGACTGCTGTGCGGGCAGAAAACCGCGCGGCATGCGCATCAAGGCGATCCGCGGCGAAAACGGCGATATCATCGAGAGCTTGGAAGATAGGCTTGCCGGCAGATTCGTTTCGGAGGACGTCGTCGACCCCGCGACGGGCGAGGTCATCGTTGCGACCAACGAGATGATCACCGACAATACGGCAAAGAAAATCGTCAAAGCCGGCATCGAAGAGGTGTCTATCCGCAGTATCTTTACCTGTAATTCCCGCCACGGCGTATGCGCGAAGTGCTACGGCAAAAATATGGCGACCGACAGGCCCATCCAAGTGGGCGAAGCGGTCGGCGTCATCGCGGCGCAGTCTATCGGCGAGCCGGGCACGCAGCTGACCATGCGTACATTCCATACGGGCGGTATCGCCGCGACGGGCGACATCACGCAGGGTCTTCCGCGCGTGGAAGAACTTTTTGAAGCGAGAAAGCCGAAGGGCGTTGCGACGCTGACCGAAGTGGGCGGCATCGTGTATGTGACCGAGCAGGATAATCAGAAGCACGTCGTCATCCGCGATGAATTTGCCGGGACGGAAAAGAAGGAGTACGTTCTGCCCTTCAATGCCGAACTGAAAGTAAAGACGGGAGATAAAGTAGAGCCGGGTAAACAGCTCAACGGCGGTTCCGTCAACCCGCAGGATATTCTGCGTATCCTCGGCGTCAAGGGCGTGCAGGACTATATTTTAGAGCAGGTGCAGTCCGTGTACCGTTCGCAGGGCGTGGATATCAACGACAAACACGTCGAGATCATCGTCCGCCAGATGATGCGCAAGGTGCGCATCGAAAATTGCGGCGATACCGATATGCTTCCCGGCGAACTTGTCGATATGTTTACTTTTGAGGATGAAAACCTGAAGGCGCTTGAAAAGGGCGGCAGGCCCGCCACGGCGAAGCGCGTGCTTTTGGGTATCACGAAAGCGGCGCTCTCGACAGATTCTTTCCTGTCGGCGGCGTCCTTCCAGGAAACGGCACGCGTGCTGACGGAAGCGGCGATCAAAAACAAGGTCGATCCGTTGATCGGACTGAAAGAAAACGTCATTATCGGCAAATTGATCCCCGCCGGTACGGGCGTGCGCGATTACAAGAACATGAGCCCGCAGTTTGTGGCAGGCCATCGCGAGAGCGACCCGCTCGTCGAAGCGGAAGAGCTCGCTGAAGAAGCGGCAATTAAGTGATGCGAATATAAAGCGAGAATCCCGGTTGCATTTTTGCGATCGGGATTTTTGCATACGCATAACCCTGCGATCACCGCGGGATTCAAAGGGGGCTTAGCCGATGAGCAGAAAGTAGGTATCTCCTTGGTGATATTACGGAAAGCGACTGATCATAAAGGCTTCTTCCCTCGGGGCTGTTACCGAAGTTGATTGATGAGGGTATGCGCGACAGCAACAAACAGCAACAAAGAGAGCAGGCAAGAAGAGCGAGTTTTCCCCCTCATCCACCGAAAGCGGTCCCCCTTCCCCCGAAGGGGAAGGCAGAGGATAAATATACGAGCGATCCCCAACGGGGGAAGGCAGAGGATAAATATACGAGCGCTCCCCAACGGGGGCAAAAAGGTAAAACAGGCAAACATTTCTTCGGGGGCAAGAAGAAAAGATGCGGGCATTTTCCCGTGTGGGGAAAGCAAGGGGAGTGCCCGTTTACGGGCAGCAGGCAACAACCGCGCGACTGTCGGGCCGTCATAGGCGCGGCCGCCGGCAGTATATGGCTGACAGTTCGAAAATGAAAAGTTGTCAAATAAAGGGGAATATGTTATAATCATTATGCCAAACAAACGGAATAAGCAGATTTTAATGGGTGTATCTTTTATTTTTCAGGGATAAATTATACTTTTTTTGACATACCTCATATGAAACGGGATTTGGTAAAAACGCAAACTTCATGCATATGTAGGTAGGGTATTCCCATTCTGTGTAGGTTTGTTTGGCGACAATCGGGGTTTGTGTTTTTCGTGCGCTGACTTCGGTTGGCGCACTTTTGTTTTAAAAGGCGCATCATAAACGGATCATATTCCCGCATTGCGGAAAAATTTTTTAAAGCATCTTGAAAGGATCGGAAGAGAATATATGGAAAGGGCAGGGCGGCAGTGCGGACGCTTTTTGCTTTCTATATCAATTGCAAAAAAATTAAACAAACGATTGACAAACAGTTCTTTATATGATACCCTTGTATCAAGGAGATGATACAAAATAATACAGAACAGAGGTGTGCTTTGGATAAAACATTAAAAATTTTGGGCGGGATCGCCATCACGCTCGTTGTGATCATGGTCATTTTGTTCGTGCTGTTCCCTGTTATGCTCTTCCGCTCGTGTGAAAAGGACTCTGAAAGACATGATGAGGAATTAGATCATTTTTATGAACTTTTGAGAGGAAAAGATGAGGGCGCGGAAAATTATTATGCGCTCTATAACGATCGCATCAAGGGGCAGGACTACGTTTACGAATTGCAAGAAGGATTTTATGAAGCGTACCGCGCTTTGGGCACCGTCGTCGTGGACGAAAGCGGAGGGGGCTGCATCGATTGCATTGCGGACGGAGATGTCGTTTACTTTTTGCAATATTTGCCCCTCTATAACGGCGGGATGGAGTTTTTTCTTTGCCGTACCCGCCTTTTTTCGGAGCAAACGGATATTTTGTACAGGCAGACGGAAGAAAAGAGGGAAGGCAGCGGCTTCTTTTCCGCTGAGGGCGACGAAGTCTTTCTGTATATAGGTGAGAGCGCGATTTTGTTCGACGGCGCATCTGCACAGGCCGTGCAGGTTTGGACGGGAGAAAGCGTCGATTTCTTCTCCCTCGGCGAGGGGTTTGTATGGTTTGAGGATGAAGAGTGCGGCTGCGGATTTTTGCGGGCGGAAGAGGGAACGATCGCGCAATATGAATCTCTTTTAAAATGTCCCGACTATGTGCGCAACGGCGTCGCCGTGGATGAAGGGGCGGATACATACGCAGCGCAGGATATCGTCGCGGGGACATTGCTCGATGAATCGGAGGCCGCCGCGCGTACCCGGTATCGGCGCTTGACCGACGATCGGTGGCTGGATATGCAGGCGGAGGGCATCTGCGTTGTGGACAGCGAAGGAGCGCCGGTCGCGACGTTCGATACCGAATACTGTCTGCAAAACAGCGAGCGCCTGCTCGAACTGTCTACGTTCAAAACAAAATACGGATTGACGAGCACCGAGGTCTTAGACGTTTTTCCGGCAGCGGCGGCCGCTTTCGGCGATGTGCCCGCCATCCAGCACATAGATGTTGTCCGCGTGCACCACATTCGCCAGCCGGTGAGAAATGAGGATCACCGTCTTGGTTTTCGCCAGCCGATGGATTTCCGCCATGATGTCATCCTCGCTTTCCACATCGATGTTGGAGGTGGCCTCGTCAAAAATATAGACCGGGCTGTCGTGGAGCAGCGCTCTTGCCAGCGCCAGCCGCTGACACTGTCCGCCGGAAAGGTTCCCCGCCTTTTCGAGCAGCGGGGTATCCAGCCCATTTTCTGCTTTCAGGAATCCGGCGAGGTTGACCCGTTCCAGCACCATCCACAGCTCGTCGTCGGTTGCGGAAGGCTTGCCCATGAGCAGGTTGTCCCGCACCGTGCCCTTGAACAGATAGCTCTGATGGCTGACATAGGTGATATTGCGCAGGAGGGAATTTTCATTGACATCCTTCAGCTCCACGCCGCCCATGGTGACCGAACCGGTATAGCCCTTGTTCCGCCCCATGAGGATGGCGGCGATGGTGGATTTCCCGCAGCCGCTCTCGCCAACCAGAGCGGTAAAGCTGCCTTGTGGAAACTGCAAGCCCACGCCATGGAGGATTTCCCGATCCGGTTCATAGGAAAACCGCAGATTGGAACATACGATGTCATGCTGTAATGGGAAGCTCTCGGAAA
>CAJFGA010000052.1 GCA_904374385.1 uncultured Clostridia bacterium
TCAAAAAAGAACAAAAACGGGGCGCATTGTCCCCGTTTTGCCTTACTGACCGATCATGTTTTCGATCGCGGTCCCGTACCCCCTCGTCGGATCGTTCAAAAAAACATGCGTCACTGCGCCGATCAATTTTCCGTTTTGTACGATCGGGCTGCCGCTCATTCCCTGTACGATACCGCCCGTTTCCTGTAACAGCTCTTTATCTGTTATTTTAATTACAAAATTTTTATTTTGCTTGTTGCCCTTATCGACTTTGATAATACTGATCGCGTATTCCTTCGGGATAATGCCGTCGATTGTAGAATAAATGACGGCGCGGCCCGGTTGCGCCTCTTCACTGATCGATACGGTTTGCAGATGCGTGCAGTCGTAATCGCTTTCCATTTTGCCGAAGATGCCGACCGCACAATTTTTATCTGCCGTAGCGATTTTTTTATCGTTGACAAACAATCCTTTCAATTCACCCGCTCGCCCGCGTTCGCCTTTCACCACATTAACGATGCTGCAATTAAAGATGCTGCCTTCATCTACATCCATCAAGGAGCCGTCAGAGGCAGCGACGGCGTGCCCTAAAGAGCCGAATCTACCGTCTTTCCGAATATAGGTGACTGTACCGATCCCGGAAATGCTATCTCTGATAAGAACCCCCAATTTGTAACGGCCGCTCGTCATATCTTTGACGGGTGTGATATGCTTTTTCAGCGTTTCCTTTCCGCGCTCGACTGTGATCTCCGCCTCACCGCCGCCGAAATTCGAAAGCACTCCGTCCATATCCGCCGCATCTTCGATTTTTACATCCCGAAATGAAATGATGACGTCTCCCACAGAAAGCTCTGCCTGTTTGGCAGGATTTTGCACGCCGTTTTCGGTCAGTACCTCGCAAATACCGACGATCTGCGCTCCGCCGATACCAAGCGTAAAGCCGGCAGGCATCCCGCCGAGATATACATCGTCATTCTGCGCCGAAGCCCCGATCGGGGAAAAGAGCATCGCGGCAACAATGCCCACAGAGATCAGTAACCAAAAAATTTTCCGTTTCAGCTTTTGCATTTTACACCCCCGCATTTGCACAGCAAAATTTTACTTGCTTTTACTTTGCGTAATCGGGCGGCTTCTATACAGAGAAAAAATTTCCACTTTGAAAACTTTTCGGCATATTTTGACAAAATTTGCAAACTTATTGAATTTGACTGCGGACAACTTGGTATCCGCTGCGCGATAAAATTGTCAATGCTCTCTCAAAATTTTCCTTTTTCATGAATAGATAATCTGTATTAAATGTCGATACCGCAAAAATACCTATTTTCGCTTCCGCCAAAAAACGCGAAATGCGCGCAAGAATGCCCACCAAAGAAAAATCTAAAACACCTCTGATGCGAACAGCCTTCCATCCGTCATCGCGGGCTATTGCCTGCTCTAGGGCCTCCTCCGTCGGGCACACCAACGATATCTCTTCATCCGTTATCGCCGAAAAGTAAAACTTTTT
Source organism: uncultured Clostridia bacterium (assembly GCA_904374385.1). GTDB lineage: Bacteria > Bacillota > Clostridia > Christensenellales > Borkfalkiaceae > Borkfalkia. Next base: position 1,484 of record CAJFGA010000052.1, read on the forward strand.
ATGCGGTATGAGTACAGAAAAATCCACTTTGCAAATTGAAAAGTCATAAGCAATTGTTTCGATTACCATTTTTTGTTTCCTCTATGATGAAAACAAAAAAGCGCCGATCTCTTTTTGGCGCTTTTTTACATTGACACGATTTAATTACCGCTGTGCTTTATAAATATTGCAAGCGGCCGTCAGTTCATCCGCAAGTTTTGCCGCTGCATCGCTCCCCTTTGTTCCTCCGAGCAAACGAATCAATTCCTCTCTGCGGCGACCGCCCGACAGCGATACGATATCGGTAAGCGTCTTGCCGTTCTCCGTTTCCCGTTTGGAAATCAATAAATTGGCATCCGCCATCGCGACGATTTGCGCCAAGTGTGACACGGCTATGATTTGCCGATCTGCAGAAATATCTGCAAATTTTTCCGCCACAACTTTGGCGGTCGCTCCCGAAATCCCCGCATCGATCTCATCGAATATATAGGTGGAAATTTCGTTCAGACCCGACATCTGCGTCTTGATTGCAAGCATCAAGCGGCTCATTTCGCCGCCGCTGATCACCTTACTCAGCGGCTTTAACGGTTCGCCCGCATTGGCGGAAAACAGAAACTGCATTTTGTCTGCGCCATCTGCACCGATATGCTCGGTATCTTCCTGCGTAAAAGGCGAAAATTCCGCACAAAAGCGTGCCTTTTGAATGTTGAGTGTTTTCAGTTCTTCCTCAACTTTGCCGCAAAATGCGACCGCTGCATCCCTGCGCATCTCTGAAATCTCCGCACAAATGCGGTATACGGAAGCATTGTTTTTGGAAAGTTCGGACGACAGCTTTGCATACTCTTCGTCACAATGTGCCAGCAAATCGGCCTCTTCCGCGATTTTATCTCGATAAGTGAAAATTTCGCGTACACCGCTGCCATATTTCTTTTTTAAAGAACGAATATGGTCGAGACGGTTCTCCACCGCCTCAGCCTCCCGTTCGTCATAAGAAAAATCTTCCGCCATAGAGCGAACCGTTTCGGAAATATCTTCCGCTTCCAAAACGACATTTTCTAAACGTTCTGCCAAAGATGAGTACTCTTCTCCATACCGCGAAAGTTCTGAAAGAGCGCGTCTTCCACCTACAAGCGCATCGACTGCCGCCCCTTCTCCTCCCAAATATTCGGACGCTTCTGAAAGACCCTGTATAATTTTTTCCGCATTCGATAAAACCAATCGCTTTGCAAGCAGTTCTTCCTCTTCACCTTCTTTGAGATCCGCGCGTTCAATTTCATCCAACTGATACCTTAAAATATCCAGCCGGCGGCCGCGCTCCGCTTCATCGCCGCCAAGCGACCGCAGTTTTTCGCGCAGTTCCTTCCGTTCGCGCAAAAGGGAAGCCAATGCTTCTTTCCTTCCTTCAAGCGACGCTCCGGCGGCCCGATCGATCAATTTCAACTGATTAGCTTCGCTCAATAGATAGAAGTGTTCACTCTGCCCATGCACATCAACCAAACGTGCCGTAATTTTTCGAAGCATCGTCGCATTGACAGGTTCCCCGTTCACTTTAATGCCGCCCTTCCCGTCCTGCCGATATTTGCGGGAAATAACGAGCTGTTCGTCCGCTTCGATATCCAATTCAGCCAACGCCGTAAATACGGAATTTCCCTCTTCTATGGAAAAAACAGCGGAAACGGAACATTCCTCCTCGCCATAGCGGATCATGCTTTTATCCGCCTTAGCGCCCAAAACAAAGTTGATGCTGTCTAAAATGACGGACTTGCCTGCCCCGGTCTCTCCGGAAAGGACGTTCAATCCCCGCACAAATTCCACTTCTGCACGCTCGATGAGCGCAACATTTTTGATCGTCAGTTTCTCAAGCATAACTTCACTTCAAAAATTCGTTCAATTTTTCTACAACGACTTTCGCCTTTTCCTCGCTCACGGCGACGATCAATAGCGTATCGTCTCCCGCGATCGAACCGACAATTTCCGGAAAGTTCAGTTTGTCCACGATCATCCCGGCATTGCTTCCGTTGCCGCGCAGCGTCTTAATCACAACTTGATTGAGGGCGCTGCGGATGGAAAGGACACATTCACGGAACAAATTATGCATTTTCGGAGAAATTTTGTTGATCCCTTCGTCAATATATGCATATTTATATTTCTTTTCTGTACCGGCGACTTTAAATAGCCGCAATTCTTTGATATCGCGCGAAACGGTCGCCTGCGTGACACTGTAATTGCGTTTATTCAATTCATCGCACAATTCTTCCTGCGTTTCGATCTCTTTTTTAGAAATGATCTCGAGGATCGCTGCATGCCTGCCGCTTCTCATCATGACCTCACCTCCCTCTGTCCGCTCCATTTATTCAGCTTAAACAGTAATTTATCGAAAAAGTTATTGTCTGCACTCTTAATAAAGCGGACAGAAAATCCCGCTTTTTTAACATGTATCGCACTGCCTTTTCCGAAAGCGCCGCAAAATTTACCGTCGCAAAAAAGCGATACTTTATTTTCCGCTGCGGATAAATCCACGCGCATCTCGCTTGCATCCGAATATACAATGGGACGATTGTGCAGAGAATGTGCACAGATAGGCGTCAAAATAAAAGCTCGAATATCCGGAGTCAGGATCGATCCGCCCGCTGAAAGCGAATATGCCGTCGAACCCGTGGGCGTACTGACGATAATGCCGTCTCCGACAAAAGCATCCACCTTTTTCCCGTCGATATATGCGGATATCTGCACGACATTGTCGTCTGCGCCCTCTTCATAGCGGCGCTGAAAAACGGCTTCATTGAGAGCAAAAAAAGCCTCGCTCCCTGCACGCACTTCCAGTACGCTGCGTTCTTCCACCTCATAATGCCCGGAAATTAAATCGACCGCCTTTTCGATCTGTTCCCCCTCGAATTCCGTCAAAAAGCCGAGATTGCCGGAATTAATGCCGAGAAGATTTATCCCGCGCTTGCCCGCTTCGATCGCCGCTTTCAATATAGTGCCGTCACCGCCGAGCACGATCAAAACATCCGGAGAAGAAATTTCTTCCGGTGCAAAATAAGTTTCATAATCGATGCCGCGCGCTTTAAAAATTTTTAAAAGCCCATCGCGGATGGAAAAAAATTTTTTCGTTTGACTGTTACAGAATACGCCTACTTTCATACTTTTATTATACAATACTTTATACATTTATGCAATCAAATCGCATAATTTATGCAGAGGAAATTAAAGAAAAGCGGCGCGAATGATTCGCGCCGCCGTCCGCTTACGGTCAGTCTATATAATTTTTAAGGAGAGCGGCATTGTTTTCTGCAAACTCTTTCATTTCTTCGGGCGACAGCTTTTTATAGGCGAGCCGCGCCATATAATAGACTTGATTGGCTACAAACGTTTTCTTTTGTTCATCAAGCCCCGTAAATGCCTCGATAACGGGATTTGCCGTATTGAGTATCAAAGTCATATCCCTATCTGCATCGGCGCCGGCAATGCCGTAAAAAGCATTCATTTCGCCGAATCTTCTTGAAAACTCGGACACATTGATGATCGCCGGGACTTCGGCGTTTTTCAGTTTTTCCGCTTTTACGGCGACACTTGTATTTTTGAGCACCGCTTTAAATGCCTCAACGAGCGCTTTATCCGCTTCTTCGTCTTTGCCGGCTTCCCCGTTTTTGAGCGCTGCATCAACATCCGCATCGATGCGCATAAAACGATATTTTGTAGGCTCTTTATATTCCAAATAGCTGACAAAATGCGTGTCGATAAAGGTATCACAGACGATCGCGTTCAGTCCGGCATTTTTAAACATATCAATGTACTGCGCCTGGCCTGCTTCGTCAGAAATATAGTAGATCGTCGTCGGTTGCTCTTCTTTTTTCTCTTCGGCCTTGTCTCCTTCCGCAGCGGCGCTCTCGCCTTCCGCATTTGCCTCTGCCTGCGGAGCTTTGCCTATAAATTCATCGAGATTTTTATATTCGCCGTTCAAATCTTTAAAGATAATGATATCTTTTACCTTAGAATAAAAGTCCTCGTCTTTAATACATCCGAGTTTGATAAAGACGGAGATATCGTTCCAGCATTGCTGATACTTTTTTCTGTCCGTCTTGAATAACCCGGTCAGCTTATCCGCCACCTTTTTGGTGATATGTTTGGAGATCTTCTGTACCTGCCTGTCGTTTTGCAAAAAGCTGCGCGATACATTGAGCGGAATATCAGGGCAATCGATCACGCCGTTTAATAGTGTCAAAAATTCAGGAATGACTTCCTTGATATTATCCGCGATGTAAACCTGATTGCAGTACAATTTAACCTTACCGCGTTCCAACTCGACTTTACTCTTGACCTTCGGAAAATACAAAATACCCTTCAAACGGAAAGGATACTCCATATTAAGGTGGATCCAAAAGAGCGGATCATGATAATCATGAAAAGTCTTGCGGTAAAACTCCTTATATTCCTCGTCCGTACATTCCTTCGGATTTTTGAGGTAGAGCGGATGCGTATCGTTGAGCGCCTTATCGTCCTTTCCTGTAAAATTATAATAAATATCATAGGGCATGAACGCACAATATTTTTCGATCAAGCTGCGGATGCGCCCCTCGTCAAGAAATTCTTTCTCTTCCTTGGCTATGTGCATCACGATTCTTGTACCGCGCTCTGCCTTATCGCAATCTTCGATGGTATAGGTGCTTTCTCCGTCCGATTCCCAATGCACGCCTTTCGCGCCTTCGCGATAGGACTTTGTAAAGATTTCTATATTTTCCGAAACCATATAGGCAGAATAGAAACCGAGCCCGAAATGGCCGATAATGCCGTCACCGCCCGCCTTTTCATACTTGGCAAGAAAATCTGCGGCACCCGAAAAGGCGATCTGTGTAATATATTTTTCCACCTCGTTTTCCGTCATGCCGATGCCGTTATCCTCGACGGTCAGCGTTTTGGCATCTTTATCGACGGAAATTTTGATGCAATAATTTTTATTGCTTTCGTCTTCCGCCGTCTCGCCCATTTCTACGAGTTTCCTGTACTTTGTGATCGCATCGATACCGTTTGCCACGATTTCGCGCAAAAAGATGTCTTTATCCGAATAAAGCCACTTTTTGATGATAGGCATCATATTTTCGCTTGCAATCTGAATGTTTCCTTGTTTAGCCATATTAACACCTCGCTTTATAAAAAAGCCCCGCTTTCGGCGGGGCTTAATCAATCAGTTTTCGTTTTTATTCTGCAGCATTTCTGCGATGGACGCTCCGCCGAGACCGCCTTCCGTCCATTCTCTGAACTCGCCCTCTTCGCGATTTTCTCTGGGCTGGCGGGGCTTTTTGTTTCTGGGTTTATCCCCCTTCTCCTCTTCCCTCCTCGGGCGGATCTTCGTGACCTCCGGTTCGGGCAAAAGCGCCTTGATGGAAAGGGTCATCTTCTTATTGGCGGGATCGAGCACGAGGATCTTCGCATCGATCTCTTCGCCGATCGTAAGGACGGAGGTAGGATTTTCCAACCACTCGTGAGAGATCTGCGACACATGCACAAGCCCGTCTACACCGTTTTCGATTTCGACAAAAGCGCCGAAAGGAACGATGCGGACAACCTTGCCGTGCACAATATCGCCCTCCGCATATTTTTCGGCCACCAAGTCCCAAGGCTGAGGCTGCAACTGCTTATAGCCGATGGAAACCTTTTTATTTTCCTCGTCGATTTTCAAAACCTTGAATTCATACTTTTTGCCGATCTCCAATACGTCCGTAACGTTCTTCACGCCTGACCAAGAAAGATCTGAAATGTGCGCAAGGCAATCAAAGCCGTTGACAGAAACAAACGCACCGAAATTCGTTACGCGCTCCACCTTGCCTTCGACAACATCGCCCACATGGATATTCGCGAAAAATTCAGCCTCTTTTTCCGCCTTGGCGGCATCCCTTGCGGCCTTTTCTTCTTCCAAAATGACGCGCTGCGAGGCGATAATTTCTTTTTTGCGGTCGGACTTTTTAATTTCGAGCGCTTTCAAGCGCAACTTTTTACCGACATATTTATCCAACTCTTTGACATAACCCATGCGGATTTCTTTTGCGGGAACAAAGACAGAATAGGTGCCCATAGACGCCGTAAGTCCGCCCTTGTTAAACCCTGAGCAGACGACATCGAACTCTTCGCCCGCTTCGATCGCGGCAATTTTGCCTTCCTCTTCCTTCAGTTGCTTAATGACCTTTTGAGAAAGTTTGACGGGATTCGCGGCGCTGACAACCATCACTTCGATTTCCTCGCCTACTTTTGCCGCATAGTCTTCCGCTTTATATTCTTCGCAGTCGATTTCATCCTTTTCAAGCAGGATCTCTTTCTTGAAGAACGGTAACAACACAGCCACGCCTTCGTCCGATGCCGAAGATATGATCGCAGTTACAAGCTGCCCCCTTTTCAATTTTGACTGTCCGTTATCCATTTGGGCAACGACTTCTTCCATTTCGTTCGTTGCTTTGACTTCCGTGTTGTTATCCATCTTAAAAAGAACCTCCTGAGTTTGCGCAAGCGGCGTGGAAGCACCGCTCACAATGCCTACATTTTTAAAATTTTTTATTTTGTCCGGCCGAAAATCATCGGCGCGAGCCAAGCGAATTACATTTGCGCAATGCGCGGTGCAGATCTCGTACAATTTCTGCGTGTTACTGCTATTGGCGCCCCCGAGCACAATCATCGCATCGCACTCTTCGGAAAGACTTGCCGCCTCTCTCTGACGCTCTTTAGTAGTATAACAAATTGTTTTGAAAATCTCAACTGTTTTTTTGCAAACTTTTTCAATATTTTCGATAATTTTATTAAATTTTTCTTCCGAGAAGGTCGTTTGGCTCACTACTGCGACATTTTTATCCTTTAAAGCCGAGATCGCCGGAGAATCGGGACTGTCGATGACCAACGCCCTGCCGCCGCACCATCCGTTCAACCCGATCACCTCCGGATGCGCCGCATCCCCCGTGATCACGATCACTTTATCCATGTCAGTAAAGCTGTGCACGATCTTTTGAATACGCTTGACAAAGGAACATGTACAGTCGATCACGCGGATATTGCGCCTGGCGCACTCTTCGTATACGGCCATTCCGACGCCGTGTGAACGCAAGATGAGCGTCGCATTATCGGGCACATCAGAAACATCTTGAACCGTCACGATGCCGCGCCCGGCCACTTCTTCGACGACCTGCGGGTTATGAATCAGTTCCCCCAAAATATAAGTATTTTCCGGCGGTACGGACATCGCCGTATCCACTGCGTGCTGTACCCCCCGGCAAAACCCGCCGCTCTTGGCAACTTTTACCTGCATCTCAGCCCCTCTTCTTTTTTGCCGCCTTTTTTTCTTCCTGCGCCCGTATATAACCGTGCATCGTTTCCAGCATCTTTTCACGGATGATCTGCTCGGCCGCTTCGTAATCTTCAGCCGTCATTTTCTTTTCGTAAAAAGCGGAAAGGTCAATCGGGTCGCCGACGATTATGGGCGTTAAACGGAAATATTTTGTTTTGCCGATCGACATGACAGGATAGACGGGCACTTTTGCTTTGATCGCAAAGAGCGCCGCACCGCCTTTAAGAGGAAGAAGTTCCGCATCGGTGCGGTTGCGCGTCCCTTCGGGAAACATAGAAATTTTTTCGCCCTTTTTCAAATAGCGCAAAGCTGTCATGATCGCCTTAGCGTCCTGCCCGTCGCGCGATACGGGGATCGCCTCCACTTTGTTGCATAAATAGGCAAGCAGTTTATTTTTATACAATTCTTGTTTGGTGATGAAATGTACATGCTCTTTCGTCGTACATGCCATATGCACGATATCCCATAGGCGGTAATGATTTCCGACAAGGACACATGCCCCATCCTGCACCTTCTTTTTCCCGATTAATTTATATGGGTGAATGATTTGCAAAAAAAAGTTCAGCAACCCTTTTAAAAAACCATACATAAATCTTCTCCTATACTTTTTCTTGCATTTTCTGCTTAATAAAAGCAATCACCTGTTCGATCGCCATATCGGAAGTGTCTACAAAAACTGCGTCGGGCGCACGCCGCAGCGGAGAATGCTCCCGCGAAGAATCGTTGCGGTCACGCTCTTCGATCTCCTCCTGCAATTTTTTCAGATCGACGGCATATCCATTTTCTTCTAATTCTTTTCCGCGCCGCCGCGCCCTCGTCGCCGCATCGGCGGTGATAAAAAATTTAAATTCGGCATTCGGAAGTACGTCCGTCCCGATATCCCTGCCGTCAAGTATGCAAGACTGTCTTTCCGCGATCTGACGCTGCATCGCCACCATCTTTTCCCGAATGCAGGGAAATGCGGAGATCTTCGACGCCGCCATGGAAACTTCGGGCCGGCGAATCTCTTCCGACACGTCCTGCCCGTCTAAATATGTGTGCTGCGCCCCGTCCTCGTACTTTACGGCGATCGTAAGAGATTCGCAGAGCGAACGAACATCTTTTTCTTGAAAGGTACAATGCGTACGCAGCGCTTTGAGTGCGCATGCGCGGTACATTGCGCCCGTATCCAAATAGAGAATATCCAATTCTTTTGCCAATAGCCGTGCGACCGTACTTTTGCCGCTTCCCGAAGGGCCGTCTAAGGCAATCGCAAATTTTTTGAGGTCTTTACGGAGATTGGCCGCACCGCGAAGATATACATGTTTCGCGGGGCCATTTCCCTCCGCCAAAAGCATCACGCGAATGCACAGCGGCAAAGCGCCTGTAATGTCAGGCTCGGCAGAAGAATACAGCGCGCAAAAAGCATAACCTGCCTCCCTTGCCGCTTTTGCGGGATAGAAAGAAGTGATATCCGATGTATTGGAAAGCAAAATAAAGACAAAATCTTCATCGGCCAAAGCATTTTCTTCACGGATCGTATCGAGCAGTTCCTTGACCGCCTGACGGACTTCTTCCGCCGTATCGCGCGATACCGTCGTCGCTCCCCTGATCGCTCTCATAAAACCTCCTTCTTATCGAATCGAATTTCCCGCGGCATAGCCGGTGGAAAAGGCGATCTGCAAATTAAATCCGCCTGTATAGGCATCTACATCCAATACTTCGCCGCAAAAATAAAGCCCTTTAATTTTACGGCTCTGCATGGTTTTGGGATCGATTTCCAAAACATCGACGCCGCCGGCCGTCACGATCCCTTCTTCGATCGGGCGAAGCGAAACCGGCTGCAGAGAAAAATCTTTCAAAACACGAACTAGCCCTTCACGCTGTTCCCGCGTAACGGAATGCACGGGCGCATCCGAATGGATGCCGCTCTGCTTTATGACGGGAAGGATCAATTTTTTGGGAAGCAGTTCACAAAGTGCATTGCGCAACTGCTTATTGGTAAATTTCCCAAAATCACGCAAGATACGCCTATCCAGCGCAGCAAAATCCAAAGCGGGCTTCAAATCGATACCGATGCGCAGCGATCCTATTTCCATCCGATTGATCTCGCTGGACATAGACAATACCGCCGGACCGGAAATGCCATAATGGGTAAACAGCATTTCGCCGAAGAATGAAGAAACACATCTATCCTTTGCAAATGCGCTTACCCTCACATTCTTTAAAGATAACCCCTGCAGATCTGATATCCCCGCCATACGGCACACGATGCCGCATAACGCCGGACGAAGAGATACCGTATTTATCCCGGCGCTCTTTGCAAATTGAAGCCCGTCGCCCGTGCTGCCCGTCGCCGGATAAGAAACGCCTCCCGTACAAATCACCGCACAGTCGGCCACATAACGATCCTTGTCAGTTATTATGTCTGACAAAGTATTCTCTAAAATGTCAATTTTTTCGACTCTTTCATTAAAATGAAAGCATACGCCCGCATTTTTGCAATATTGTACGAGGCAAGCCGTTACATCGCTCGCTTTATCTGCAAGAGGAAATACACGCCCTCCCCGTTCCGTTTTTAAACGAAGTCCGCCGTTTTCTAAAAAACGCATCAGATCTGCCGGAGAAAAGCGGTAGATACACCCCGTCAAAAACTTTTTATTGCTGACCACATTCGAAAGAAAGTCCTCCGGCGTAATGTCGTTTGTGATATTGCACCGCCCCTTTCCCGTAATATAGATCTTCTTGCCCGCCTTTTCATTTTTTTCTATGACGAGCACATCGTTTCCGTTCGCGGCGGCAGCGTAGGCAGCCATTAATCCGGACGCCCCCGCTCCGATCACGATCACTCTTTTCATCGCGCAACCACCGCCTTGTACTCTTAGGATGAAATGGCAAAAGCGCCGTTGACGCTTTTGCCTAAAAATCAAATCTATTTACTTCAATTCAAACAGGATAGACCCTGTTCGGATTTTCCGCCATATTTTTATCGACGCCTTCGCGCTGTGCCTTACGCCACTTGAAATAATTGAGCGCTACCTGCCCGAATACCGCGTAAGAAAGCACATCTTCTTCCTGTTCGATATAGTCGGATATTTCCTTTTTAAATTGCTCGTATTC
>CAJFGA010000053.1 GCA_904374385.1 uncultured Clostridia bacterium
TAAATTCAGGATCGCGTCTACAGAGAGAAACGCCTGCGCGATGACGATGCGCTTGTTCGCGCTGTCGTCCAGCGTGCGCTCAAACCACTGCGTGGAGGCCGTCACCGCGGCATTGATCGGAAGGCTCAGCACATAGCGGGCGAGCGACCCCATGCGCTCACTGCGCATCGGATTGCGCTTATACGCCATCGCCGACGAACCGATCTGATGCTTTTCGAACGGTTCTTCAACCTCCTTCATGTGCTGTAAAAGGCGAATATCGTTGGAAAAGCGGTAAGCACTCTGCGCGATCTGAGAAAGCACGCACAAAACATTGTAATCAAATTTGCGCGGATAAGTCTGCCCGGTCACTCCATACACCTTTTCATAGCCCATTTTGGAAACGACTCTTTTTTCAAGCTCGCGCACCTTGTCGCCGTCCCCCTCAAACAGATCTAAAAAGCTCGCCTGTGTGCCCGTCGTACCCTTTACGCCGCGCAGCTTGACGGTGCCTTTCAAATTCATGAGGGAAACGTAGTCCATTTCCAAATCGGAAAGCCATAGCGTCGCGCGTTTGCCTACCGTCGTCAGCTGCGCCGGCTGCAGATGCGTAAATCCGAGCGTAGGCAGCGATTTGTATTTGCGTGCAAACGTGCGGAGCTTGTCCATTACGTTGACCAACTTTTTGAGTACCATGTCGAGCGCGTTATCGATGATGATGACCTCCGCATTGTCTGTCACATAGCAGGAAGTCGCGCCCAAGTGAATAATGCCGGCCGCCTTTTTCGCCTGTTTGCCGAACGCCTTGACGTGTGCCATGACGTCGTGCCGCACTTCGCTTTCAAAGGCGCGCGCATCCTCATAATTGATGTCATCTGCATATTCTTTCATCTCAGCGATCTGTTCTTCGGTAATATGCAGTCCCATTTCCTTTTCCGCTTCCGCCAGCGCGATCCAAAGTTTTCTCCACAAGCGGAACTTTTTGTCGTCGGAAAAATTCTCCGCCATCTCGCGGCTCGCATAGCGGCTCAATAAAGGATTTTCGTAAACGGATGTATCAGCCATAACTCTATTTCTCCAAAAGATTTATCGATATATCATTATAACACAAAATACTGTTTTTTACCACCGATACGCACATATGCAGCGCAAAAAACTGCGCAAAATTTAAAAAAGAGGCAGCTGCCGACAGCAACGCCCCTCTTATTTTATATTTCTGTTTTATCCAAAAGATCTTTTAACATCTTCATTTCGTCCGGCGCGAGCGTGACGCCTTTGCCCATGCGCTCATGATCAGGACTCCATGTACGGATATCGTAAACCGGTTCGCGGTCGTTCCAGCTGACGAGATTGAGCTCCTTTGTCCAACCGTTTGCAGACTCGCTGAGAACCCCCAGCTTTTCTGTAATTTCGTATTTAAGTTCTGCCATTTCAATAGAACCTCCCTGATATTGCCCTCTTATAAGGCCAATATTATTATATCATAAGCGCTGCGCAATGTAAAGGTATTTGATACCAAAAAGCAAAAGTGCGCACTATGTGCAAAATACTCTACCTACGGCAAATTTTCTGAAAAACGGCTGACAAACATTTGACATTTTTTTTGCTATCTTATATAATAAATAAGCTTGCAAATATTAAAAATTAATGTGCTGATATGGCTCAGTAGGTAGAGCACGTCCTTGGTAAGGAATATCGGGGCGAAAAGCGGGGTGAGCCGAAACCCCTCAAAATTCGGCAAAAACTTCATATGCTGATATGGCTCAGTAGGTAGAGCACGTCCTTGGTAAGGACGAGGTCGCGGGTTCAAATCCCGCTATCAGCTCCATATGCGAACACCGATAAATTCGGTGTTCTTTTTTATGCTGTCCTTCCCCTTTTTTGTTTATAAAAAGTATTGCTGCTTTTTTCTATTGACTTTTCGCTTAAAGGCACTCATCCATTTTTATTTTGCCTGTCCTTCAGCCCGGCACAAACATGGCGTTTATAGCCTAACGAATAACTCCATAGGAATAAATTCTACGCCGCACTTTTGAGCAATGTCTTTATACTAATCGCAGGATTAATTTGAAAAAGAGGTATTCACTTGAACACCTCTTTTCCAATAAGTAACTACTTTCGTCTTTCTATTTTTGAAATTCTAACTGTCCATGAGCAACCCGCTTACCATTTAATTCAGCCTTTTTTAATTTCATTTACTGTGTCAAGGCGCTCCTGTGCAGCAGCGGTGCGCTCTTTGGCCGCCGCGATCTGCGCATCGCGCTCCTTCTGCCTGAGTTCTTGCCTTTCTTTTGGGGAAAGTTTTGCCACCTCCCAGGTCGCCTTCGCTTCCGCTTTTGCCGCCTCAAAATTTGCCTTGTCCACTTCATGCTGGGCTTTTGCGCTTTCCTTCATGTCCTTGAAGGGATGAAAATCTGCCATTGTTTTGTGCCTCCTATTTTTTTATTATAAAGTGTCGAATTTTTCGCCGCTCTTTTCCTCGTCCGAAAACAGCTCGCGCGGCAGGATATTCGGGTATGCGTGCCACTGCCTTACCGACATAGAGCCGCGCCCGCCGGTGAGTACCTTTACTGTGCCGTCCTTATAGGTGAATTTGCCCTCGACGTTATCGAAAATGAGGGAGGCCACGGGATTATCGGGAACCTTATAGGTTACGCCCCATGTCCGCGCGTTGGCAACCTTTGCGCGCACCTCGTAAACGCCGTCCTCTACTTCGATTTTAATGCTGTAGACTGTGGGGATAAGGCCGTCCAATTCGCGCATATAAGCCCAATCCTCGTGCGTGATTTCCATTTTGCCTTCGGGGTAATAGGCGCCCGTCTGCAAGTCGTACACGGCAAAGTCCTTCATGCCGAGGCGCATATCGTACATGGAGGAATGGATCTCGTTGAACGTGATGTAGCCCCAATCTTCCCAGCCGCCGAGTTCGGCCGCCGAACTGTCTACGGCGACGTACCGCTCGCGCTGGCCAGTGCCTTTGACTTTCACGGGCTTGCCCTTGTAGGTAAATTCGCCCTCCACGTCGCCCGCGGTATTGTAGCCGTATGTGATGGAATGCTGTGTGAGATACGAGGGTTTTTCCCTGCCGTACCACAGCGGATAGCCGTGGGCGCGGTGCCAAAGGTCTGCCTTATATTCTCCGTCCTGCGTATCCAAAAGGAAGTGCCATACGCCGTCGTCGAAACATTCGACAGAATATTCTTTGCCGCAGGTTACGAGTACGCTGTGTTCGCGCTTTTCGATTTTGAGCGTTCCCTGCGGATTGCGGTAGAATTTCTGCATGAGTGCGCCGGGATATTCCGCCAGTTTGTAAATAGAATTTTTGAGTTGACGGACGGAACCTTTGCCCTTTGCAAAGTTCATGGTAACGAGATCCATTTTTTCGAGAGCCATGGAGAGAATGGAGCCGCCGAGCGCATACAGTTCGCCGTCGTCGCCCGTTACGTTAAACTCAAACAGCCAGTCTAAAAAGCCGCTGCGCACTTCCTCCTGCACGCCGTTCCTCGCCTCGTCCGCGAGAGTGATTTTGGGATCATCAATTTTCATTTCGATTTTCTCCTTGATATAATTTTATTGATTCGGTCTTTTTCATTCGGCTGAAGCAGTTCTGTTAATATAAAGTCGTCCTCGCCCGCAACGGTATAGGGATATAAAAATTCCTGAATAAGTTCGGCGTCAGATCCGCATTCCTGCACAATGTTGTTCTCAAGCAAAACATCGTTACGAAAATCTTTCTTATCCCATTTTTCGTCCTCCTTGCCGTACGCATATTGCACAAGCCGCACATTTCCGCCCCGCTCTTTTTGGCCCGATATTGCAGAACGCCCTCGATCGATCTTATGCCTGCATTATACAAAATGCATGTTTTCCTTTTATATAAATTTTGTTTTAAAAACTTTTCTTTTTTGTTAATCTTTTGTTAAATTCAAAAATTATTAAGTCGCTTTTGAAAACAATGCGTTGAGCAAGAGCAATACCGCGGAAAACCCTGCCAACAGATAGCCGCCCATTTGCAAATCGTTGATCGCGGTGATCGGGCTGCAGCCGAGTACGACGCCCGTGCCGAGCGTCAATATATAATGCCGATATCGGATAAGCTTTTTTTGAATTCCTCGACGATGCAGGGGCCGGATACAAAGAAGGCACCGCCTGCGGGCGATGCCTTCTTTGTATTGCCAATTGTCTGCTCCGCCCTTTCCCTGTGCGGATGATCCTTAACGCCTTGCGCACGGCGAATCGAAAAACTTTATCTTTCTATCTGTCCCGCACTTTTTAAGGTATCCGTTCATGATAAGGCCTCAAAGCGCCGTCCCCTTTTTGGGGAGAAATAAATTTCTCATATCCGCGCCCTCCATTTTTAGCAGGGCGATTTTTTTATCGACGCCGCCCGCATAGCCCGTAATACTGCCGTCCGCACCGACTACACGATGGCAGGGAATCATGAGAGAGACGGCATTGTGCCCTACCGCCCCGCCGACCGCCTGCGCGGATACTTTTTTGCCCGTTTCCCCTTCGATTTGCTTTGCGATCCGCCCGTATGTGGAAATTTGCCCGTACGGTATTTCGAGCATGATCTCCCAAACTCTCCGGCGGAAGGGAGAGATCCCCTCCATAGAGAGCGGCGGCATGAAGTCTGGCGCCTTCCCAGCAAAATAGATATCGAGCCATCTTCTTGCCTGTGCAAATACGGGTAATTCCTCTTCCGTATGTTCTTTTGGCAGGTTAGCGGCATAGTATTTTTGACCGTCAAACCAAAGTCCTGTAATCGCTTGCCCGTCGCTCGCAAAAGTGATCCCTCCGAGCGGAGATCGATACTTGCCGCTATAATACATTTCTTTGCCTCCTTTGGTTCGCTTTCCTCCCGACAACTGCACAGAAAAAGTCTACCGGCGCGTTTCTCGCTCAAATACGGAAAGCACATATTCTGCGATTTCGCAATCCTGTTCTTCCGTTCCTCCGCCGACGCCGATGCCGCCCGCGATCTTTCCCTCTGCAAACAGAGGATACCCGCCGGCTACAAGCGTGATCTTCGGATCGTTTGTTTGGATCGCCATCAGCGATCCGCCCTCCGCGGCACATCCGGCAACGTCTTTTGTCCTGCACTGCGTGACCGCCGCCGTGTAGGCTTTGCCAGGCACGAGCGTTATGCTGAGCACCAGCGCCTCTCCGAAGCGGCGATAGACCCTAGGCAGGCCGTGTTCGTCGCACACGGCAAAACTGATGTCGATACCGAGCTGTTTGCTTTTTTCCCACGCGGCTTTACAGAGCGTATCGCACAATTCATCCGTCAAAATCATAAATTTTACTCCTTACAACTAAATTTGGACAGATACTATCCGCGTTTTATTGTATCATAAGGAGTAAATTTTTTCTTGCCCGTTTCTACATATAATTTGCCCGTTCCTGCAGCCGATCTTACGGTTCCACTTTCATTTGGCGGCGCAGGGATAAAATGTCGTCCTTCGGCGAAGCACCGAACATTTTTTTATAATCGCGGATAAATTGCGATACGCTTTCATATCCAACATCCATTGCAGCATCGGTCACGGCAACGCTCTCGTTCAGCATTTGCCGCCGCGCTTCTGTCAGTCGCAGCCGCTTTTGGCATTGCAACGGCCCCATACCCACGGCATTTTTAAATTTTTGATGAAAGCTCGACACGCTCATATGGCGCTCTTTCGCCAGTGTCTCGACGGTAAAATTTTCCCGGAAATTGCGTTTGATCCAAGTATTGGCTTCGTAAATTTCCCCGGCATGACTGATGCCGATGATGCTCTGCAAAAACTGCCGCCCGCAGGCAGAAAGGAGGGTGTAAAATAAAATTTCCCTCTTGATTTGGGCAGACATAAAGGCAAGCAGATCTCTTTCTCCGCATATCCCGAACAACTTACATAAACAAGATGCGATACTTGCTTCCGCCTTGGCCGAAACGGCCTCTCCGCATAGGATCCGTTCCGCGAGACCGTCCTCAAGTTCCAGAACGACGGAAATGACCTCTTCCGCCGTGAAGCCGACGCAAACAGCCAAAAAATCGGCATGCGCCGACCTCGTCAAAACCTCGCCGCAAAAGGGCGTATCGATGGAGGATACGGAAAACTGCCCTTCCACATAGTCCATGATCCCGGAAGGCGTATGCAGGCGCATGGAACCGCCCGCAATAAAATAGAGATAGGGAGAGCCCTCGTTTGGCATGATGATATTGTCCGTCGAAAAGCGATAGACAGACAAATAAGGAACAGCCGTCCTGTTTTCCCCCTCCGTAAGGGGCATTTTTCGTATCAGATCCGCCAGTTTACGGGGCAACATAACCGACACCCTCCAAGTATCCTGCTTACCATTATAGCACTTTTATAATATTTCCGCAACCGCGTTCTTTCCTTTCGGCATGCGCTTTAAAAATTAAAATATAATTTTGTTATGATTTTATATTAAAAAACTATAGATTTTGAACCTGTTTATGCTATACTGATTATGATAAATTTGTACATTTATTGAGGAGGGATCATATGAAAATTTGGAAAAAAACGATATCCTTAGTTCTCGCATTTATTTGCACTGCTTTCGTGCTGGCCACGGCCGCCTGTACAGATAACGGCGAGATCACTTTTCGATTGCTGCGCGATACATACGAATTGGAGGCGGGCGAATCGGCGGATATCGAAATGGAGCTGACGCAAAACGGGGAAGCCTTGCCGACCGACGCCGTGCGTTACGCCTCTTCCGATGAAAGCATCATGACGGCGGAAAACGGTAAAATAACGGGCATTGCAGAGGGCGACGCCGTTCTGACAGTAACCTACGGTTCTCTGGAAAGAACCGCCTCCGTACACGTCTTTGAGCGCGATATTTCCATCCAAATGGATCGCGCGTCATACGATCTGCTCTTGGACGAAGCATCGCTCGACAGCGCGGCCGTACGCGCGACGGTTTCCGAAAACGGCGCCGAAATTTCCGATGCGCAGATCTCATACTCCGTCGCCGATCCCTCTATTGCAGAGATTGCCGACGACGGCACTTTGACTGCCAAAGCGCACGGGACGACAACCCTCTCCGCGACCTATCATAACGTGACAAAAACCGCCGCCGTGCGCGTATGGGCAAATGCGACACAGGAACAGATCGATTCGTTTGACGAAGAATACGTCAACCGCTTCGGCAGACAATACATAACGGACGAAGGGCTGCATGTCGATCAAGTCGCTTCCGGTATCGAACTTTCCTTTTACGGAACAGAACTCAGGGCGGAGATCCACTCCACCGCCATCATCTATGTGCGCGTCTTTATAGACGGCGACGAAGAGGGCGTATTTACCCGCATGAACCGAGGTACAACCACCTATACGCTTGCCGAGGGGCTTGCGGAGGGGATCCATACGGTCAGAATCTTAAAATCTTCTGAAATTTACGACGGGCAACTGGTTTTTCGCTCCTTTTCTTCCGCACAGTTTTTGAGGGCGCAGGAAAAATCCTCCCTTAAAATAGAGTTCATCGGCGACTCGATCACCACCGGCTACGGCGCCATCGAGCAAGGGGGAGACAGATCGGTCGCCAATTCGGATGCGACGAAAAGCTATGCTTACTTTGCGGCGCAGGCGCTGGGAGCCGACTTCTCCTGTATCGCCGTACAAGGCATCTGCGTAAAGGCATACCATTGGCAGCCCAGTATCAATATGGCCGAAATTTATGACTACATCTCCCCCATCACCAAAGAACCTTATGACTTTTCCGCCGATGCCGACATGGACGTGATCGTTCTCAACCTCGGCACCAACGACGGCTCGTATATCGATTCCGGCCATGCCGAATATGCGAACGCCTTTCCGCAGGATTATGCAGACTTTGTGTCCGTTCTCCGCGATCGGCACCCGGATGCCTACATCCTATGCACTTACGGCCTGATGGGCAAACGATCGCAGATCGACCAGGGAATACGGCAAGCCGTTCAAGGCATGCAGGACGATAAGATCTTATACATTTCCTCCCCCGTGCAAGACACTTCGGGCGCAAGCGGGCATCCCTACCGCACGGCGCAGGAAAGGTTTGCCGATGTGATCGTCATGTATGTCGAAGAACTGCTCGAGCTATAAAAGGAAATTCTGCGAGCCTGTTTCATTAACAATTATAAAAAGGCAAGGGGGATACCGCAATAACGAAAGTATACGGTAAAGGTCGCCCTTTGAAAGAGAGAGCAGGCGTGGCGTAAAAGTCAAGCCTGCTCTCATGTCTTATGCTATGCCCGCATCTGCGGGCAGTTTTAGCAACCACCGTATTCGCCGTCGTCGAGAAAGTCCGGCATCTCCACCGCGCTGCCTATAAAGTTATACCGATTTCGACTTTCTGCCTGTAATGCCCGTTTCCTTTCCGCTTTTCGTGTACGATAATTTTGTCCACAAACGAACGTATGATCTCAGGCGTCAGTTCTTCGACACTGTAGTACTTTCCCACTAAACACAGAAAATCGAGTATTACCATTTCCTCCAAAATATTTTTTCTTTTTCTGCTAAAAGTCCCCCTGCAAGGGCGAGTCATATGTCGTGCGTTAGGTCGTTTCCTTTATCCAGATAGTGGGAACGCCGTTCACATAGTGCCAATAGTTATTGCCGTCTGCTTTTTGTTCTTCAGTCAAATTATCGCTGTAATAGTACACCGTGGCAGAGGTAAGCGGCGTATTGCTTGAACCGATGTTGATCGCCGACCATTCTTCCGCAGTACCGCCGTAATAGACGGTTAACCCATAGCAATTAGAGAAGGCATAATTTTCTATACTCGTCACGCTGTCGGGAACGATCATACTTGTAAGTGAAGAGCAATAAGAGAACACACTATAACCGATACTTGTCAACTGACTGTTTTTTCCGAAAGTAACTGTTTTTAGCGCACTGCAACCAGAAAACGCGGAGCGTTCAATACTCGTCACGCTGTCGGGTATAGCGATACTTGTCAGATTATAGCAAACACTGAACGCATATTCTCCTATACTTGGCAACCGGCTGTTTTGTCCGAAAGTAACTGTTTTTAGCGCACTGCAACCTTCGAACGCATATTCTCCGATACTTGTCACACCGTCGGGTATGGCAATGCTTGTAAGTGAACTACAGTCTTGGAACGCAGATTCTCCTATACTCGTCACTCCGTCGGGTATGATGATATCTGTTTTCAGCGACCTACAGCCATAGAACGCATATGCTCCTATACTTGTCACGTCGTCGGGAATGACGATACTTGTAAGCGAACTACAATCATAGAATGCATCTTCGCCGATACTCGTCACGCTGTCGGGAAAGGTTATGTTTGTAAGTGAATTGCAACCGTAAAACGCACGATATCCAATACTTGCCACGCTGTAAGATACACCTTTATACGTCACGCTCGAAGGTATCGTGATCGAGCCGTAGATATTTGTTGGCTGCCCTACTACGGCCGCAACACCGTCTTTAAGCGCATACCGTATGCCGTCGATAACGGTATAGATATTGCCGTCGCCTGCAGTCTCATTTGTCTTGCAATTCCACACCACAGGACAGGCGTTATTTCTGTCATTGCTATTCCAATTGCCACCCCAGCCGACATTGTCTGCCGCCTCGCAATAGATAGTTAGCGCGTTGCAACCATAGAACGCAGAACCGCCGATGCTCGTCACACTGTCGGGAATGGTTATGCTTGTAAGACCGCTGCAATTATAGAACGCATTTATTCCGATACTCGTCACGCTGTCGGGAATAGTGACGCTCTTCAAATCCACACAATAGCTGAATGCACTCGGAAAAATACCGTATTCGGTTTTTATATCACCGTTATACGCCTGAAACGATTCGGGTAAAGAAATAATTGCCTCTGTTCCATAGTACCCCATAAGATAACTTGCGTCTTTTTCTTTATTATAAAAATAGCGGTATCCGTCTTTTGTATCTGTAAACCAAGACATTCCGTTCTCTGTATAAATATTTGCGGCATAGTACGCCACATATCCATTATTGATACTTCCAATAGTTAGTGGCAAACTACTCTTATTATACACCTCAACAAGTTTCGTGCAACCGTAGAACGCGTTTCCTTCGATACTTGTCACGCCTACAGGAATCGTAATACTTGTCAGCGAAATACAATCATAAAATGCCCTGTAATTGATACTTGTTACGCTGTCTGGAATCGTAACGCTCATAAGAGCACTGCACCCTTCGTATGCAGCATCCCCGATACCTACCAACTGACTTTTTTCTCCGAAAGTGACGGTTTTTAGCGCACTGCAACTAGAGAATACACCAGCTTCTATACTCGTCACTCCATCGGGAATGATTATACTTGTAAGCGCACTGCAATCAGAGAACGCATACCAACCTATATCTATCACGCTGGCGGGTATGGTGATATTTGTAAGCATACTGCAACCTTGAAACGCCTCCTCGCCGATACTTGTCACGCCAGCGGGTATGGTGATACTTGTAAGCGAACTGCAATCTTTGAATGTTCTATTTTTGATCTCTGTCACGCCGGCGGGTATGGCGATGCCTTTGAGTGAACTGCAACCGGAGAACGCATCCCAACCTATATCTATCACTCCAGCGGGTATGGTGATGCTTTTGAGCGAATTGCAGCAGTAGAACGCAAAAGCTCCGATATTCGTGACACCAACCGGAATAGTCAGATCAGTAACAAGTTTGTTGTTTAAATAGAGATTGGGCGCATACAGCAATGGGTTGGAAGTGCCCTCAATAAAATCTATATTACACCATGCAGCTATATCTGTAATATATACTTCAGAAAGAGCAAGGCAATTATTGAACGCATCTCTCCCAATACTTATTACACTGCTGGGGATCGTAACGCTTTCAAGCGAAGTACAATTTTTGAACGCGTCTCTCCCAATATCTGCCACGCCAGCGGGAATTGTGACGCTCGTAATAAACCTGCAATTCTCGAATGCACCGTCACAAATCTTTGTCACTGGTATACCCGAAAACTCAGAAAGTATTGTAATATCGGTATCGGTACATATACCTATATCAAGGACATTGTACGATTCTGACCCTGTATCATAATAATAAGCTAAACCTGTACCCGATTGCCGTATACCGCATTCAGAACAAACGCCTTTTACAAAATCATGGTTTTCTTTCTCGCCAGTTTCCCCACAAATAGTACAGGTTTGCCAATGGCTCTGATTATCGTATATCCATTTTTCAGAGAAAACATGTTCCGCGAATGGAATACTTTCTGTCTCGGCGTCGGTATATGTTTGTCCGCCAAAAGTTACCGTCGCCGTATAGGTGCGCACGCCCGTGCTTGTGCATGTTGCGGGGATGGTATCTTCACCGGTCATCGTGGCGGTCACTTTTTCAACATGCGTGCTGTCGTTTGCACAGGTGAACGTAGCCGTAGCAGAAGTGAATTCGTCCCACATCCACATGGGGTCGCCGTAGCTGTGATCGGTGGCATCCGTTGTATTGTGAACGCGACTGATTTCATAATGACAGACCGGACAGTATATCACTTCGTCATAGCCGCCACCTGTTGTACAAGTTGCGGACACCTCATTTTCCTGAACAGCAACAGCGGAAGTGTGCGGCTGCTTGTCCTTCACCTCATCGGTGTGCTCGCATATGGCGGCATGCCAGTGGTGCGTTGAATTTGACGACCATTCCGAGGCATATGTATGCTCGTGCGCACCTCTGCCTATGCTATTTCCACCACAAGCTGCAAGTCCAATAGCACATGCTATCATCATACTTATAGATAGCAGTGCAAGCAAAAGCTTTTTTTTCATATTCGACCTCCAATTTTTTGCTAGGGCAAATAAAAAGCGTGCCTTCAGCCGAAGACAAGCCCCTACATCAATATC
>CAJFGA010000054.1 GCA_904374385.1 uncultured Clostridia bacterium
TTTACCGCAGTGACTCGTTATGATGCTTCCGGCGACCGTTTCCAAAATCTCGTCAAAAGTAAACAAACTTTCCACTTGTGCGCGAACGGCGGCGACCAACTCAGGCTCCGAACCGCTGTGCGTAATAAAACAGCGCCGCTTATCGTATGTTTTATACTCTTCAGCGAGATCATTCACATAATTTTTGAGGCAACGCGACATTTTTCCGATATATTTTTTCTTTGGATATAAAGAGCCGTCTTTCATGTCGATCATAGGATGAATTGACAAAACTTTTGACCCATAATAGGAAAGCGTAGAGCATCGGCCGCCCTTGTAGAGATACAGGAGAGTATCTGGAACGAATGACGTGTTGACCTTAGGACGCAGTGCATTTACCGTATCGGCGATCTCTTGCGCGCTCTTTCCTTCATCGCGAAGATCGCAAGCTTTCATGACGAGCAGCCCCTGCCCCGTAGAGAGCGCAAGAGAATCGATGACATAAACTTTATCTCCGAATTTTTTTAGCGCAGCCTGCGCAAACCCGTTCGAACCGGACGCCTTAGACGAAATATTGAAATGAATAACCGTTTTTCCCTGTTCGACAAACTTGCCGAAGAACTGTTCATAATCCGCAGTGCTCGGCGCCCCTGTTTTGGGAAGCTCACCTGTCTTTTCAAAATAGGCAAAAATATCATCCGGAACGATATCCACTCCATCTTTAAATGAGTCATTTCCGAGTATAACGGTAAGCGGAAGAATGGAAATATTCCGTTCCGCTATGATCCTTTCCCCGAGATCGCAAGTGCTGTCCGATGTGATTACAATGTCGCTGTCTTTCATATAGACCCCCTGTAAAAATTAAATTTATATCGCATCCGCTATGCAGAAACGCCGAATGTCAAAAAATGAAAACATGCAGTAAAAAATCTTTTTCCCGCCAAAGACCAATCGGTAACCGTGCCCCAAACATGTTCGATAGGCTGCGCACCGTATGCCCGGCAGTCATAGCTATCGTTTCGATTGTCGCCCATATAAAAGAACATTCCGTCTTCCAAAACGAGCGGATCTTCCCGGGAGCCGAATGAGTTCGGCATGTTTGCACCGGCATTTTGCCAAGGTTCCGGCAGATAATCTTCTTGAACGATTGTAAAGTCCCTCTCTCCTGCGTTCCGACGATAAAGGACGCCTTCCTCGGCATAGATCGCGTCTCCTTCCAAAGCGATCACGCGCTTGATGACAAATTCCGCGTTCGCTCTGTCTGTATGAACCACGACGATGTCGCCCCTTTGCGGCGAAGACAATTTATTGACGAAAACATAGTCGCCGTCATACAGCGTATTCATCATGGAATTTCCTTCCACGCGTACGCCGCCCCATACGAAAGTAAACAGCGCGACCAACAGGGCGAGTATCCCCAAAATAATGAGCAAAAATCTTATCGACGCCGTAAGATCTCCGTTCGGATCTCTGCGTTCTTCTATAAACTCACGGTACAAATTGCGCATCAATCACTCCTTTGGCTGTTTGACGGCTCTTCGGAAAGCATCTACCGTCAGCATTACAATCCGCCCGCATTTATCGCAGCGCAATTTTATATCCGCACCCAAACGAACGATCGTCCAAACATCGCCGCCGCAAGGGTGCTTTTTCTTTGTCGTAACTTTATCTCCCAATGAGTATACCATATTTTATACCGAATCGATGCGATATTTGCGTGAAATTTTTACAGCCAAAGAAGATTATTGATGCAGAATAAATTTTTTGAATGAAAAGTG
This sequence comes from uncultured Clostridia bacterium, assembly GCA_904374385.1. Taxonomy (GTDB): domain Bacteria; phylum Bacillota; class Clostridia; order Christensenellales; family Borkfalkiaceae; genus Borkfalkia. The sequence continues at coordinate 1,758 of CAJFGA010000054.1, forward strand.
ATGTATGCCCCTTCTGCTATACTTCCGATCGGCTTTCCGACTTCATTCTTAAAATCTTTGGCCGAAAGAATGCAAGGCATCCATTCTTCCGCCCCCGTCAAATTGACCGTGCTGCTAAAGCACTCGCGATCGTCTCCTTTAGCCACATAAATATTTACTTCAATGACGGCAGCAGCCTGCGCATAGGCATCGAATTTAATGATCGCGTGTTCTGCGGGCCTGTACATTTCGTCATTGATACGATACAGACGCAGCCCATAAGATGAATATACGCCTTTGATCCCGCAAGGGCCTTCGATCAACCGTACCGGCTTAACGCTGTTATCGAGAAAGCAATCCGCCAAAACATTATCGTCGTATTTGTCCAAAGTAAAACTGTCAGTTCCGTTTTTACTGCTGAACAAAACGCGATTTTTGGGTACCATGTTGGTAAACTGTTTTTCTATCCGCTTGACGGCGATCTTAGAAGATACGGCAAATCCGCAGCTATATTTGGCCTTAGCAAACGCAAAGACCGTTTTAGCCCCCTGATAGGCATTCAAGTAAAAGTACGCCGTATCGTCTCCGTCTGTACGTTTCAATTGACAGCGGGTCCAGTCGCGCAGACATGAATCCGGCATATCTTCGGCCATAAAAACTTCGCAATAATCCGCCTCTCCGTTTTTATCAAAGCATATTTTTGCGACCAATTCACCGTCCTCTTCCTCAATCGATATATCTACCGGGGAAGGAATAAACACCTCTCTGCCCTTCAAATATTTTGCCGCAAACAGTTCCAGATCCTTGATAGCGGTATTGCCGATATGTCCGTTATATCTCGCCGAAAAATAGAATGTCTTTTCTTGCTCGGCGTTGACGCGGGCAAACGTATCAAAAGCGCGGTCCGCGTCAAAGCGATCGTCATTGGTCGAGCACAGCATCAGTACGGGGCAACGCACATAGGGAGCATACGCCTGAGAATCGACACCGCCGAGAAAGCGATACCGTTCCTCGTCCATCTTCAATTCAAAATTCTCTCCGAATTTTTGTATGCCTTTATAGGCGGCCCAACCGCCCGCACAAACGGGGATCGCGCAAGAAAGTTCATCCGACGTTGCCGCCAACTGCCAAACGATATCTCCGCCCGCTTTTAAACCGATCGCACCGATCGGGCTTTCGGGACAGTACATCCGTAAAAGGCGGAGTGCATAGCGCGCAACGGCGACCCATTCATACCAAGACGTCTCTTTGGCTGTTTCATCCGCATAGAAGAGATGCCTGCCGGCATCCTTGTAATTGCCGTATGCCACCGCCTGCGGATAAACCGTATAATTTTTAACCCCCTCCCATGCGCCGCGGTAGTCTGGCATGAGAACGGCATAGCCTTTTTCTGCAAAAAGCCGTACCAGCGCTTCTTCATATGTTCTGCCCGCATCCGGCAAGATCAAGAGCGCCGGATAGCTTCCTCCTTCTGCCGGGTGAGCATACAGTGCGCAGATACGCACCCTCTCCCCTCCGACGGCGCGGCCGGAAAAGGCAATTTCTGAATAGACGGTTTTCCCTGCCGTATATTCTCGCTTTGTTTCTGCATGCAGCGGCAGTGAATCGTCAAAACCGCTCCACAGTGTAATCGGTGTCAAAATTTTGTTTGCCAAAATGAATCGCTCCGTTCAACAGGATATTTTTATTTTCGAACTTTCGCCTTCTTGGGCGGAAATAACCGTAATTTTATTGTCGATCCTATGCTTCAATTCTTCGACATGCGAAATAAGCCCTATGGAAAAATGCGTATTTTTTAATTTTTCCAAACTATCCATCACGGTATCGATCAATTTTTCATCCAATGTACCGAACCCTTCATCCAAGAAAAAAAATTCGATGGGGCGCAGCGACTTTGCATAAATGGCCGCCGAAAGAGACAGTGCCAACGAAAGCGACACCAGAAAAGTTTCCCCTCCGGAAAGGGTATTGACGCTGCGCAGCGTCCCCGCATTAAAATTATCCCCCACATAAAAACCCTGTTCATAACGGATGAAATATCTGCCATTTGTAAGGCGCAGAAGGGTTTCCGTTGCGGCAGAAGAAATATCCGCGAGATACTCTCCCGCAACAAACTCCATAAATGCGTTGCCGTAAAAAAGTTTCCTCAATTTTTCGATCTGATCGTATTGTCGGTTGATCGCGCTGCGCTCTTTTTCCAACGATTTTTTTATATTGAGGCGCTCGTTGAAGCGGTCGATATTATTCCTGAATACGGCACATTCTCTTCCAATCTTCTCTTTTTTATCTGTCAAAGCGGCAAATTCCCTTGCGTGCAGTTGAAAAACATCATCATCGATATCGGCGGGCTCCCCTTCTTCCGTAAGCGCATGGATGGAAGCCTCTATCGATCGTACTCTGCTTTCATAACTTTCTATCTCTTTCACCAAAGCATCCGAATTCGGATAGTTAGACAGCAGAGTTTTTGCTTCAGACAAATCAACAAACCCGCCGTCTTTTAACGCCGCGGAAATTTCATCTGCTGCCGACATTTTTTCCTTTTGCATGGCAACTTGGCGTTCCTGCGCACGGGCATGCGCCACCTCGGCCTCTCCAATTTGTCTTCGAAGCTGTTCCTGCTCCTTGCGCACACGGTCACGCGAAGCAAGGAGAGCGGCTTCCTGCGTCTCCAATTGCTTTACATCGGCAACGGAAAATTCCGCTCCTTTGCCCAGAAGCCCGGATAATTTTTCCGTCAATAAGTCAATTTTTTGTTTGACCTTAATCCCGTCTCCGGCAGCGCGGTTCAGATTGTTTTCCGTTTCGCTTTTTGAAGCGATCCATTTTTCTCGTTTCAGCTCAGCTTGATGCAGCCGCTCCGATAATGCCTTCTGTTCCGCCTGCATCCCTCTGAACCGTTCCAATAAAGCAGAAGCATCCGCAAACTTTTCATTTTCCTCAAGCTGCCTGTAATATGCCGTTCGCGCGATCAACTCTCTTTCGATATCCGCGTACAGTACGCCTTCGTGAGAATAATTTTCCCTTAAAGCTTGCAGTTTTTCATCAAAATATCTGTGATTCGCGGCAAATTCGCTCTGCAAAAGGGCGCTTTCAAAATGACTTCGTAAATATTCTTCAGGACTTAGCCCCGCCAGATTTGATTCTTTATCACGCAGGCTTTCTATTTCCCTTTCCAATGCAGAGAGCTCTCTTTCCGCCGTTAACTTTGCGACAGAAGCAGCTTTATATTCGGCTGCAAGCGATTCGCGTTCCCTTTTTTGATCGGCCAGTTCCTTTAAGTCTGCATCAGCTGTTTTGAAAATCGCCTTTTTTGCGCGAATATCCGCAAGTGCATTATCGTAATCTTCTTTATTAGACCGCTCTTCCGATTCTTTGAGCTTCTGCGATTTTTCACTGAAGTCTGCCGCGGCCCTTTCCGCCGCAGCGGACGCGGCGCTGTACCCGTCTTCGGCGCGCTTCGCTTTTTCCTCGGCGCGTGTCGCGGCAAGGGCAAACGGCATGCGCTGAAGCGCGGCCTTTTTATCTTCCATGACGGCTCGATCGGCATGTTCCCTTGCCAAAACGGCACGCTGCTGTGATAATTTTTTCGCGCGCTCGTATTCCGTTTTTAGCTTTTCAAAAGCAGCGCGCTGTATTTCATATTCCCTGTCGAGCGCTTCTTTCTGTGTGCAAAGCTGTACATAGTCCGCCTCAATGGCTTTTTTCCCTTCCTCAGAATACTCCGCATACTCGTTCAGTCTGCCGTCTTTTTCAGCCAAGGCAAGTTTGACCGCGTCGAATCTTCCTCGCAAAACCCCGTTAAGTTTATCGCCGTACAGATCAAGATCGAACAGCCTGGCGATCAATTTAAGGCGCTCTCCCCTCTCAGCCTTGACAAATTGCGCAAATTCACCCTGCGGCAACGCTATACATTTTTTAAAATCTTCAAAGGAAAGCCCGATGATTTCAAGAATTTTTTCATTCGTCTTCTTCACGCCATCGCTCACGGCGCGCACCGCGCCATCGACGATCTCGCAAAGTTCTAAATTTTGTTGTGAATTTTTGCGTTTGATCTCACGGTTGACACGAAACAGCCGGCGCTTACCTTCCCATTCGCATTCGAAATCAAAAATCACATATGCCTTCTCGCAATGGTAATTAATGATCTCGCTTGCGTTGCCTCCACGGATCCTATCGACCTTGCCGTACAGGGCAAAGATCATACTGTCAAGAATGGTCGTTTTGCCGCTTCCCGTATCGCCGAATATCCCGAAAATCCCGCTTGCAAGCAATTTATCAAAGTCGATGACAGCCTTTTCCGAAAAGCTGTTGATCCCGCAAAATTCCAGGCGTTTAGGCTTCATTGGCTTCCTCCGTGACAGACAGAAACAGCTCTTGCAGCTCTTTAGACGGTTCTTCCGCAAAACGGCTCTTATAAAATTCGCTGAAAAGTTCTAACGGAGAAAGCTGCTTGCGGCTGCCGATCGTCATCGTATGTTCGGCCGTGATTTCCGGAATAATACTTAACAATCCGTTATTTGCCTCTTTTAATTGTTTCACCTGCGAAGAAGTGAGCGGTTCCCCCACGAAGATCGTCAATTCGACATAACAATCCGCATAGCGATGCAGCAATTCTTCTGCCGCCGCAACGCCTTGCGCCTGTAAACGCACGAGAGTTTTGCCCCCGCAAAGCGGTATCTCTTTTAAGTTATGCACGCCGCTGTGATCGAGATCGAATATTTCCACACTTTTTTCGATCCCGGCTTCATCGAACGCATATTGTAAAATAGAACCGCTGTAACGAACATTGTTTTTGAAATGCTGCCTGCGATGCAAGTGACCGAGCGCCACATAATCGGTCTTCGGCAATAGCGTTAGCGGTACGGCGCGGGCACCTCCGAGATCGATTTCCCTCTCGCCTTCGCTGACTTTGCCTCCCGCAATAAATAAGTGCGACACCATGACGGAAGGCAGCCCTTGCGTATTGGCGGCCTGCCCCGCCGCAATCCAACGCTGCATTTTATCGAGATAACTTTCGTTCGGATTTTTATCTTCCTTTAAGCGCGACTCATTCGGATACGGCAAAACGTTGCAATATATCTCTTCTCCGTTTTTCTCAAAGACAATATGATTCGTGCCCGCCTCCGCGACCCGTATTTTACGCCTTCCGCCGCAATGAGGAACATATCCATAATTGCCATAGATATAAATGCCCTGCGGCTCGCAAAGCGCTGTAGCCGCGCCTAAACGGACATTATCGTCATGATTGCCGCTGATGACGAGTACGGCTCGGTCATCGCCCGCGATCTTTTTGATCTTTTCGTAAAATAAATCTTCTGCTTCGGCGGAGGGCATATAAGTATCAAAAACATCTCCTGCGACGAGGATCAGATCGACTTGCTCACTTTCACATATCTCGGCGATCTCATCGAGAACGCGTTCCTGCTCGGGAAGCCGGTCTCTCCCCAACAAACGTTTTCCGATATGCCAGTCAGAAGTGTGCAAAATTCTCATGAGCCCCTCTCGCGCGATCCTGAGAACCGCCCGAAAATCTTTTTACGATAATTTTCGGCAATTGCCTTGCTTTTGCGCAAAATAATTTATATAATAGTATAGCGCAAAAGGTAAAATAAATCAAGCGTTCGCCGGAGTTTTCATTATGGGATTTTGTTCGTATTCGCGGGAGTTCTCTCTTTCCTCCTATACTAATATTGAAAATCAATTTATCACTAAATATATGGCGCTTGCCGACGGCGATGCGGTCAAAGTGTATATTTTCGGGCTGTATCTGTGTCAAAACGTACAGGAAGATTATTCGCTTGCAGAGGCGGCGCGCTCGCTTCATATGGCAGAAGAAAAGATCGTCGATTCCTTTCGGTTTTGGGAAGATTTTGACCTATTAGAGATCGTTTCGCGGACGCCTTTTTCCGTCCGCTATTTCCCCGCCGATTATGCCAAAGGCAAGCCCAAACGCATCCGCACTGAAAAATATGCGGACTTCAACAAAGCAGTACAATCGATGATGCCAAAAAAGATGATCTCTCCCGGAGAATTTGAAAAATATTTTGCCTTTATGGAACAATATTCCGTAAAGCCGGAAGCCCTCATCCTCATCGTCAAATACTGTATCGACCTAAAAGGAGAGAATATTTCGCAAAACTATATATTGCAAGTGGCTAAAAATTTTGCAGCCGAAGGAGTGACCACGGTCGAACAAGTAGAAGAGAAACTTTCTGACTACGTCCTTCAAAGCGGCGATATCGCCAAGATCCTGCATGCTATGGGCTCCTCTAAAAAGCCGGAACCGGATGATTATAAGCTGCTAAAAAAATGGACGGGTGAAATGGGATTCGAAACGGATACCATCCTCTATACGGCTTCCCTCTTCAAAAAGTGCGGGCTCACGAAGCTGGACGAGATCTTGGGCGAACTGTACGCAAATAAAAAGTTTGACAAAAACGAGATCAAAGATTACATCGCCCGCAAATCAGAAATGCGGGCACTGACCTTGCAAATTGCCAGAGAATTGGGCGTATATTGCCAGGTAGCCGATCCGTACATAGATAATTTTGTCAGCGGATGGCTTGCTGCAGGTTACGACGACGCATCTCTTTTGAACCTCGCAAAATATTGTTTCAAGAGAGAAAAAAAGTCTTTTGAAAAAATGGACGAACTTATCAAAAAGCTGCTCGCCCTCGGCGTAGTATCGGCGGACAGCATCATCGCTTATATGCAAAACGAAGCGATCGAGCAGGAATTTGCGCAGCGCGTTCTGCAAACAGCGGGGATCTCGCGGCGCGTCAATAATTGGGACAGGGAATGCCTGAAAACGTGGCGCAGTTGGAACTTTTCTGATGAAATGATCCTGAAAGCGGCTGAAACGGCCGTCGGAAAGAACAGCCCCATTCCCTACATCAATTCCGTGCTTTCGTCTTGGAAAGCGAAAAATATTTTCAGCCCTGATCAGTTGGAAAAAACTTCTGCCGGAGAGCTGCAGGGCAAACAATCGGAAAATAAAGACGCTGCGCTGCGCAAAAGGATACAAACCTATTATTTCAATCTGCGCGAACAGGCGCAGGACCGCGCGGAACACTATTGTAAACTTGCCCGCCATGATGAAGGCTTCCGCGCCAATGAGGAATCGATCAAGGCGGCGGAAATTCAACTTGCCAAAGCGGAAGCGCTCGGCGGAGACGCAACAGTTCCGGCGGCAAATCTCGCCTCTTTGAAAAGAGAACGCGCCGCCCTGCTGAAAAAGTTACATCTCACAGAAGAAATGTTGGTGCCGCAATATAAATGTAAGATCTGCGGAGATACAGGGTTCGACCAAAACGGAAATATTTGTTCCTGCTATAAAAAATATATTGAGGAAGCGGGTGAACAGGAGCGCCTGTCCAATATCATCGACGCTTACTCGAATATCGATATTTGAATGGCATGCGGCTCTCGGCATTTAAATAATGCCGAGAGCCGCATTGGTTATAGCTTTTCAAATACAGGAATTTCTTCAAGGGGCGCCGATACCGTGATGTGCATTCCCCCCGTATAGATCTTTTGGTTCCGGATATCTCTCCATTGCCCTGCGGGCAGATACACTCGCCTTTCGCGCATACCTGCATAAAGCACGGGCGCAACGAGATAGCGGCTGCCGAACATATATTGATCGTCCGCCGTCCAGCAGGCTTCATCTTCCGGAAATTCATAGAACATTGCCCGCATGACAGGAGAGCCGTTTACGCTCGCTTCCTGCATGATTTCTCTGATATATGGTTTCATCGCGATGCGCAATAAAACATATTTTTTTAGAACCGCATATACGTCCTCGCCATAACTCCAAAGTTCATTGGAAAGACCGGTATGGCAAAAGCCTCCCCCATAATCACGATCATCCAAAATGGGGATATCGCTCGGTCCTTTATCGCCATGCATGCGCAGCACGGGGCAGAACACCGCCCATTCGAACCAACGCAGCAATAATTCCTTGTGCCCCTCCGCCTTTACGTTTACAAAAAAACCTCCGATATCCGTCGTCCACCAAGGGATGCCGGCGATGCCCATGTTCAGCCCGGCGGCAAACTGATCGCGCAGCGTTTCAAAATTACCCTGAATATCCCCGGACCAGACCACAGCCGCAAATTTTTGGCTGCCTACCCAAGCGCAGCGCAAGAGATTACAAATATCTTTCTGTCCGGCAGCTTTCTGCCCTTCATAGAACGCCTGCGCATGGCATCGCGGATAAATATTGCCGACTTGCAAATCGGAGCCGATACGATAACGGAAGTTGTCGAAATCGTATTGGGAGTATTCCGGCTCCGCCTCATCCAGCCAAAACATATCGAGTCCGCTGTCGAAATAATTTTGCTTGCACTTTTCCCAGATATACCGGCGCGCCTCCGGGTTCGTCGCGTCATAGATCATCGAGTCACCGAGGAAATCGAAACATTGGCTGCCCCGCTCGGGCCGGATCAAAAGCCCCTTTTCATTCATTTCTGCAAAATTTTCGCTCTTTTTATCCACTGTCGGCCAAATCGATACCATGCAGCGAGTGCCGTAAGAATGCAGTTCTTTGACCATCGCGGCGGGATCGGGCCAATACTTTTCGTCAAATTTCCAATCCCCCTGCCTTGTCCAATGAAAAAAGTCGATCACGATCACATCCAGCGGGATACCGCGCCTATGATACTCGCGCGCCACCTCTAAAACTTCTTCCTGCGTTCGATAGCGCAATTTGCATTGCCAAAGCCCCATCGCATTTTCCGGAAATTCCGGCGCCCTGCCGACAAGCTCCGTATAATTTTTTAGGATCGCTTTGGGCGTATCGTCTGCAGTGATCCAATAATCGATCTGTTTTATGCTCTCGGCATGCCATTCCGTCACATTTTTCCCAAATGTCACATTTCCCACGGAGGGATTATTCCAAAGAAATCCGTAGCCGCGCGAAGAGAGCGCAAAAGGCACTGTAATCTGTGAATTTCTCTGCGCAAGTTCTAAGGAACATCCCTTTAAATCTAAATAAGGCTGTTGATACTGTCCCATGCCGAAAATCTTTTCCCCGTCACAGCTTTCAAAACGTACGGTCGTTTCAAAATCGCCGCCGCGAATAGATTTGTATTCGCGCGCCAAAATGCGCAAAGACGGCGTATGCGGCATCTCATATTCATAACAGCGGTAATATTCTTCCAAAATACATGCCGCATCTTTAAAGAAGCGAATTTGTCCGAGCCGCGTGATTGTCGCAGATAATTTTCCATTGGCAATCCGAGCCGAGTCACCGTAAATTTCAATTTCTGCCGAGCACTCTTCTTCCCCTTGCAACGCCCAATCTCTGTCCTCGAATTTCTCGTTCATCGTCGCGCGCACGCGCAGTGCATTCGTTCCTTGCGCATAGAGGCAAAGCGTTTCCCCTTTTCTTTCAAAATAAAGTTTCCCTTCCTTCTCGTAAAACATACACTTTATCTCCCAATAACCCGTTCCAACGATTGAAAAAATTCGGCCATATCTTTATCCCGCAAATCGACATAATAGCAACGTCCCTGATACAAGCCTTCCGTTTTGCGCACAATATTAAAACCTTTATATTCGGCGCGCACCGCGAAGAGAAGACTTTCAAAAGGCATATTCATACAATGTTTTTCCTCAGAAAAACAAAACTCCACCCAAAGCCCGCTCTTTAACTCTTCCCGCGTCAGTTTGTCCATACTGACGCCGAAAGCGGGCATTTGAATGCCGTCCGCGAACAATTGATTTGCGCCCTCCAAGACGGCTCCGAAAGAAGGCGTATTCCGTTCATAGAGCCATTCCTTCCCGGAAGAAAAAATTTTAATCGCCGAAGCGTCTTTAAAATGCTCGGCAATCGGGCAAAAATTTTCCATAAAATCT
>CAJFGA010000055.1 GCA_904374385.1 uncultured Clostridia bacterium
GCCCGCGCTCGCCCTCAGGCGGATCCCGCTGCGCGCTCCCTGATGCACCGTTTCGGGCGGTTCGAGGGAGAGATCCCCTTCCCCCGGCAAAACAATGCCGTAGCCGCTTTCGTCCGCGCTCCGCAGGGCGGAAGCAAACTTCTCGTAAAAAGTTTTCGCCTCTCCCAACGAGCGCACATACGCCATCAAGCGCACATCGTCGCAAATATCCGCGCCGCATTCGCTGCTCAAAACTTTATAAAACAATCCCTCCTTCGCGGGGATCGCGTAGCGCGCGCGCCCTTCCCCCAAAAGCAGAGTGCCCGCCGAAGGATTTTCAAACAGTTCGCTGCCGTCAAACATGTGCTCGGCAAGCGCACAGTCGCGCATATGTACGATCTTTGCCGACACTTCGCGGATCTTATCGAGCGCCTCTGCGACGATAGCGCTGTCCTCCGGCAGGGTGCACATCCAGTCGGGCAGATCAAAATCGATGCACGTCACCGGAAATTCAAACAGGATCCGTTCGAGCACATCTGCAAAATCTTCTTCCGAGGCGCGTTCGCAGTCAAAGGCGATCGCGGGGGCGCCGTACTTTTCTTCGAGCGCCTCGCGCACTCGTTCGCAATCCGCCCCGTGCGGCGCGCGGCTGTTGACGAGGATGACAAAGGGCTTGCCGCCCGACTTTAACTCCCGCGCCGTCTGCTCCTCCGCGGCCACATAATTTTCCCGCGCGAGGTCGGCGACGGTGCCGTCCGTCGTGACAAATACAGCGACGGTCGCATGTTCGCGGATGACCTTCTGCGTGCCCAGCTTTGCCGCTTCTCCGAAAGGCATAGGGGCGTCGCTCCAAGGCGTCGAAACCATGCGCGGCTTGCCCTCTTCGTCAAAGATCGCCCCTTCCGCGGGAAAGCCGACGCAGTCGATCAGCCGGATGCGCACGCTCGCGTTTTCCGAAATGTCTACCTTTGCGGCATTCGCGGGCACAAATTTCGGTTCAGTCGTCATGACCGTCCGCCCCTGTCCCGCCTGCGGAAGTTCGTCGGTAAATTCCTGCCTGGCCGCGCCGTCCTGCATGTGCGGCAGGATCATCTTTTCGCTGAATTTTCTGATGAACGTAGATTTTCCCGTGCGGACGGGCCCCACTACGCCGATATAAATGTCGCCTCCCGTGCGCTCGGCGATATCCTCGTAAACTTCGCGATCCATCATACGGAAAAAAGCCTCCCTATACCCTTTTTACAGTTTAGTATATGAAGGCTCTTCTTCATTTAGACCACAATTTATTCAGCTGTCCTTTTTGCCGTGCGACAGTTTCTTGACGGAAGTATGGTGCTCCTCTCCCGCCAAGAGCGCCGCGATATTTTTTCGGTGCGCAAACCAAGTGAGCAGGCAGTCCAAAAGCAGCAGCATAAACAGGGTGATGACAAATCCGTTCGTAAGTTCGCTTCGGTAGCGGAAATAGAAGATGACTGCCTGCACGAGCGCCAGCAAACTGACGCCGAGCAAGGAGCCCATCGATCCCCACTCGCTCGCCCATATATAAAATAAGGTAAGCACGAGGATGCCCAGCACGAGGGCGATCATCCAAGGATATTGCGTTTCCAAACAGAGCGCGAAAGCGTACATGCCGAGGGTAGACGCAATGCCCTTGCCCCCCTTAAACTTCATCGTGACGGGATAGATGTGCCCGATGATGACGGACACCCCGCATACATAGCGCGCCAGGTCGGATACGAGCACGTCCGTTCCCGCAAACCGATACCCGCGGAATATAAAGTAGGCGATCAGCAGGGGAAGCCCCCCCTTGATCATGTCGCAAAACAGGGTGAGCGCGCCGATCTTCAACCCAAACTGACGGCTCATGTTCATCGTTCCCGGATTTCCGCTGCCCATCTTCCTCACGTCTTTATGCTTGATTTTGGAAATGAGCAACGCGAAATTGAAACAGCCGACAAAGTAAGACACGACCGCCATCACGACAAACCAATACCAAATATCCGAAAAGGCAAGTTCCATAACGCCCCCTAACCCATCATTCCGCTCTCGTTTTCGCCGCGGTTGCGGGTCACGATGCGAATCGGCGTGCCGGAAAAATCGAAAGATCTGCGCAGCACGTTTTCCAAATAGCGCTTATAAGAAAAATGCATGAGCTGTTCATCGTTGACAAACAGCACGAAGGTCGGCGGACAGACGGACGGCTGGCTGCAATAATAAATCTTCAGCCTTTTGCCGTTGTACGAGGGAGGCTCGTTGGTGCGCACCGCATCGAGCACCAAATCGTTGAGCGTCCCCGTCGAAACGCGAAAATTAGCATGTTCGTAGACTTCCCGCGCCAGCTTTAAAACCTTTTCGGCGCGCTGGCCCGTCTTTACCGAGATGTAGATCGACCGATAATAGTCCATAAATTTCAAGTCGAGCCTGAGCTTTTCTTCAAATTTATTGACCGTATTTGTATCCTTTTCGATAAGATCCCATTTATTCATCACCACCACGGACGGCTTGCCCTGCTCGTGCACATAGCCGGCGATCTTGACGTCCTGCTCCGTCAACCCCTCGCCGCTGTCCACGACGATCAGACACACGTCCGCGCGGCGCACCGCATCAAAGGCGCGCAAAACGCTGTAGTACTCCACATCGTCGCTGACGTTCTTCTTTTTGCGGATCCCCGCCGTATCGATGATGGTGTACTTCTGCCCATCCAGTTCGAAGGGGGTGTCGATGGCGTCGCGCGTAGTCCCCGCTATGTTGGTGACGATCGTGCGCTCGAAGCCCAAAAGGCGGTTGACCAAACTGCTCTTGCCCGCATTCGGTTTTCCGACGACGGCAATTTTGAGCCGCTCTGCATCATCCGTTTCCCCTTCTCCGAAATATCCGATCGCTTCGTCCAGCACGTCGCCGATACCCTGCGAATGTTCCGCGGAAACGGCAAACGGCTCCCCCAGGCCGAGGGCGTAGTACTCAAAGAGCTTATCTGGCGAAAAATTGTCCACCTTATTGACGAGAAGCAGGACCGGCTTTTTGCTCCGCCGCAGCTTTTCCGCTACATCGTAGTCGGAAGAGGTCAGCTCTTCCTTCCCGTCTACCATCCAAAAAATGACGTCCGCCATGTCGATGGCGGTATCTGCCTGGCGCAGGATCTCCCGCCACATCGTATCCTCAGAATTGAGTTCGATACCGCCCGTATCGACGACGGTAAACTTTCTGCCCCGCCACTCCGCATCGGCGTACAGCCTGTCCCGCGTGACGCCCGGCCTGTTTTCGGTGATGGAGATCTTTCTGCCGACTATTTTATTGAAGAGGGTGCTCTTGCCCACATTGGGCCGCCCCACGATCGCGATCAAAGGGTTTGCGGACATACTTTGCCCCTCCCTGAAAGATTTTTATATTATTATACCGTTTTTGCCCGATTTTGTAAAGAAAAAACGGCTTGCCCCAAGCAAACCGCCTTTTATATCTTTTAGAACAGTCCCATGATGGCGCCCGCCACATAAATTGCGACCGCGATCCAAAAAATAATGATCCATACTTTGCCGCACCGGCGCGCAAATCCCCATGCGCCGAATACAATGCCGAGCAGCAACGCGATGTCGCGAATGAGCCGCAGCACGCTGAATAGAGTTCCCGACACGTCGACGCCCACGAGCGGCAGCAGCTTATCGACAAATATCAACACCGCCGCTAGGATCAGGGTGATAAAACAGCAGAGCTTGATAAAATCCGCCCTTGCCTGTCCTTCCGTTCTCTGTTTTTTAGCCATAAGATGATCTCCTTTTTGAAGTCGCCAATATTTTACCACAGCGGCGCCGCAAAAAGCAAGCGAATCCCGCCGCAAAATTATTTTTCGAAAATATACACGCCGTCCTCTTTGTCATCTTCGACAAAATGCACCATGATCCCCTCCCTGCGAGAAGTGGGCACGCTTTTGCCCGTAAAGTCGGCGCGGAACGGAAGCTCTCTGTGTCCCCTGTCCACCAAAACGAGAAACTGTATACATTTCGGCCGGCCGAGCTGCATCACTTCGGAAATGGCGGCGCGCACCGTGCGCCCCGTATACAGCACATCGTCGCATAAAAGCACCGTTTTGCCGTCTACGCCGAAGTCGATCTCGCTGCCCAAAAAGGCGATGTCGGAATTTTCACCGAGATCGTCGCGATACAGGGCTATGTCAAATTCCCCCATGGGCACGCGGACTCCCTCGATCTCTTCGAGGGCGGCGCGGATGCGCTTGGCGACGGTCACGCCGCGCGTCTTGATGCCGATCAGCGCGAGTTCTTCAACCCCGTCATTCTTTTCGATGACCTGATGCGCGAGGCGGCGAAACGTGTTCTTCATCCCCTCCGCATCCATCAGCTTGCCTTTGATCGTCAAAATACACCTCGCCGATAAATAAAATGATGTATAAAAAAATTTTATTGTGCTTTATTGTACCGTTTCGCTCTTTGCAAGAACGTCGAGCACCCTTTGAAAGTATTCGGGCACGGGCGCCTCGAAAGTCATGCGTTCCCCCGTTCTCGGATGATCGAGGGTCAGGCGGAAGGCATGCAGCAGCTGCCCGTTCAGATCGAATTTCTGCTTCTTGCTCCCGTATACGGGATCCCCGACAATGGGATGCCCCAAGTACCGGCAGTGCACGCGGATCTGATGCGTCCTGCCCGTTTCGAGCGAAAAATGCACCAGCGTATACCCCCGCCGATAGCGCTTGACGACATCGTAATGGGTCACGGCACGCCGCCCCTTGCCTTCGGGCAGCACCGCCATTTTGATGCGGTCGGTCGGATGTCTGCCGATATAGGTATCCACCGTGCCGCATTCCTCCTTCCATATTCCTTCGCACAGCGCGAGGTATTCCCGGCGGCAGGTCTTTTTTGCGATCTGCTCGGACAGGGATAGGTGCGCCGCGTCGTTCTTCGCGACGACCAGCAGCCCCGAAGTGTCCTTATCGATCCGGTGCACGATACCCGGGCGCACCACGCCGTTAATCGAGCTCAGCGACCGCAGGCGAAACAGGAGCGCGTTGACGAGGGTGCCCGAAAGATTCCCGTTGCCCGCATGCACCGTCAGGCCCTGCGGCTTATTCACGACGGCGATATCTTCGTCCTCATATACGATATCGATCGGGATATCCTCCGGCGTCAGATCGAGCGCCTTCGGCTCCGGGATCGCCGCCTCGACGACATCCCCTTCCTTCACGGGGTGCGAAGCCTTCGCAGCATGCCCGCCGACGGCAACGGCGCCCTCCTCGATCAGCTTTTTGGCGGCAGAGCGGGTGACGGAGAGCTGCTCGCTCAAAAACACGTCCAACCGATCGAAGGCGCGCTCCGCCGTAAAAGTCCGGCGATTCATTCCTCTTTATGCGGCTCTTCTGCGCCTTCCCCCACGTCGGAACCGACCGCGGCCGTCCCCTCGGGCAACTGCGCCGCCGCCTTTTCCAATTCTTCCCTCTCCTTTTTCTTGCCGAAGCGGAAAAGCGCGTCGTCATCCACGAACAACAGGGCGAGAATAAACATGATCGCCCCCGCCGTAATGACAAGATCGGCAACGTTGTTCCAGAAAGGGCTGATCCCTATAAAGCTGAAATCCATGTAGATGAAATCGCGCACGCCTCCCAACACGATGCGATCGATCAAATTGCCCGCCGCCCCCGCCATGATAAAGGCGATCGAAAGGCGCAAAAAGCGCTTTTTCGCGGGCAGCTTGATGAGCGCGATCAAAAACACGACGAGCGCGATGCATGTGACGGCGATAAACAGCGGAATCGCCCACGGCTCGTCGGACGCGATCCCGAAAGACATGCCCGTATTCAGGTCGTTCGTCAGCGGGTTGCTCATCTTGTCGATCTCTAAAAACCCGGGAATGATGACGACGTGCGAAACGTCCGTCGCATACGCGAGGAGCTTCGTGACCTGATCGATCCATACAAGCGCGACAAATAGAATAGCAAAGACCATAATTATTCCCTTTTTTCTCCCTTTTCTTCGGATTCCATGAGCCCCAGCCCCTGGCAAAGTTTTGCAAGGTCCAGTTCTCCCTTCGGATTGAGAACGTCGTCCAAATTGAAGCCGCTCTCCTCCTCGTCCTCCATATACTTGCCGATGATCGCCTTGGGGTCGAAAGGCTCCTCTTTCTCCGCAGGCATAAAATGTCCCTCTTCCTTTCCGAGCAGAGCAGCAAGTTCATCCGCAAACTCTATGTACCTTTCCGCCTCTTTGTCGGGGAAAACGCCGATCATCTGCTCGGCGAGCCGCTTCCACTTGTCCGCAAACAGGCGCAGCGTCTTGAGTTCCGTCTCTGCCGTCATGCGGTAAAGCCGCACGATCTCCTCCCCCTTTTCCTCCGCATCGACGAGCGCTTTGCCCACTTTGCCTTCCTTATTTTTCAGTTCGGCGATGGAGGCGCGCAGGTTCCTGTTTTCAACGTTCAGATTCTCGATGCGGTAATTGAGCTGGCGTATCTTGGCTTCATATGCCTCGCGGATGCCGCCGATCAATTTTTCCGTCTCTTGTTGAGAAAGTTTTTTAGCCATTTTGATTCCTGATCTCCGAAATGAGCTTATTTTTGATATCGTACAGCCGCTGCGAAAGATCTACTTTGTATACATGCGGATTGTCGAGCCGCTTATACTCATCCCAGAACGTCTCTTTCTCCCTCTCCGCATAGGCAGCGATCTCCTGCAAAGCGGGCAGCTTGTACGCGAGTTTTCCGTTTTCGATCACCTTGACGGTGAGCGGGCGCACCGTATAATCGGTGAACGTCGTCTTTTTCCAAGTCTCTTTTGGATGAAAAACGGTAAGCGGCTCGCTCTCGTCGATCTGTTCTCCCCGCACGACGATGAGATCGGCCTCCGCCTTGCCCGTCTTTTTGTCATAAATGCGGTATACGTCTTTAAAAGCGGGGTTCGTGATCTTGTCCGAGTTGTCCGAAAGTTTGATCTTCGGGATCTCCCCTCCCTCTTTCGGATACAAGCAAGACAGCTTATAAACGCCGCCGAGTGCGGGCATGTCGGCGCTCGTGATCAGCTTGGTGCCGACGCCCCAAAGGTCGATCTTCGCCCCTTGGTTTTTGAGCGAGGTGATGAGATATTCGTCCAAATCCCCCGAAGCACAGATGATCGCGTCCGGATAGCCCGCGTCGTCGAGCATCTTGCGCGCCCGTTTGGAAAGATAGGCGAGGTCGCCGCTGTCGAGGCGAATGCCCTTCGGTTCATGCCCCTTCGAACGCAAGATGTCGAATACCTTGATCGCGTTGGGAACGCCGCTCTTCAACGTATCGTATGTGTCGACGAGCAGAAGGCACGCGTCCGGAAAGAGCTCCGCATAGGCGAGAAACGCTTCGTACTCTGTGGGGAAATTCATGACCCAGCTGTGCGCATGCGTACCCGCCACGGGAATGCCGAACAGTTTGCCCGCCAGCACGTCGGAAGTCGAGCGGCAGCCGCCGATGACGGAAGCGCGCGCACCGTACACGCCCGCATCCGGGCCCTGCGCGCGGCGCAGACCGAATTCCATCACCGTATCCCCTTTGGCGGCGTAAGCGACCTTAGCAGACTTGGTGGCGATCAGCGTCTGGTGGTTGACGATGTTCAGCAGCGCCGTTTCCAGAAGCTGCGCCTCGCACAGCGGGGCGCGCACGGTAACGATCGGCTCTTCCGGAAATACGATCGTTCCCTCCGGCACGGCATATACGTCGCCCGTAAAGCGAAAATCTTTTAGATAAGACAAAAATTCTTCGTCAAACAGCCCGAGCGAACGCAGATAGGCAATGTCGCTTTCTGTAAAGCGGATGTTACGGATATATTCGATCGCCTGTTCCAATCCCGCAGCGACCGAATAGGTGATGACGTTGTTGCGGCGGAAAAAGAGGTCAAAAACGGCGATATCCTTATCTTTGCCGTTCTTCAAATATCCGTTCATCATCGTCAGCTGATACAGATCGGTCAGCAGGGTCAGATCGTGCATCTGCATAGTTCAATCCTCCCTGTCGTCGTCGCCCTGCGCCGCTTTGTCTTTTTCCGGCCGTTCCGCCTTGGCAGCGGCCGACGCGGCATTGACCTTGGAGCGGCGGGCTTCTTCCATCTTTTTGCGCTGTTCCGCCGTATAATATTTGGGCAGAACGGCGAGCGGTTCGCCCGTCTTGGCGCCGAAAAACGAGCCGTATTTTTTATAATTCCAAACGATGAGCGCCGCAAACAGCAGCGCGCCGCCTACCGCCATCAAGATCGCGAACACCTGCGATATCGGCACGTTGCTGCCGAGAATATACTGATTATCGCGCAGCGGCTCCATAATTGAACGCACGGTGCCGTATCCGAACAGATATCCCGCAAACGAGAGCCCGTGCGGCTTTTTCAAAAACTTCCACATCAGCGTGAACAGCCCCGCGAAGATGGCGAGGTTGAGCAGACTTTCGTAGAAAAAGAAGGCGTAATGCCATTCATGCGCACTCTCGATATAAACGCCGAAGGGAAACCATTGCAGCGCCTCATTGGTGATTTCGGCGCCGTACACCTCTTGATTGAAAAAATTTCCCCATCTGCCGATGCCCTGGGCAAGGATGACGCCCGGCACAAGGCAGTCCGCCACCCGCAGAAAATTGATCTTGTGGATGACACAGAACAAAATGACGCCGAGCGCGCCGCCGATGACGCCGCCGATGATGGACAGCCCCCCGTCGCGGAAATGCAGCCATTCGCTCATAGAGGTAGAGGGGTCGGTAGCGCAGTAGAAAGTGCGCGCCCCGATGATGCCGAGGGGCAGTATGCAGAGCAAAAGGTCGATCGTCCATTCCCCGGGGATATTGCGCCTCTTGAAAAGGAGATAGACGACGACGGTCGCCAAGATAATGCCGAGCACGATCATCACCGCATAGTAATAAATGGTGAACCCGTCCCCGATGGGGATGGTAAAGCCCCTGTCGGGAATATAATAATTTGGCTCTCTCATGATTATAGGCTCCGTAAAACGCCGCATTGCACGGCCGTAAAAATATACTGGTGTGTTTATTATACCATACCGGCGCCAAAAATGAAAGCGAATGACCCGTTTGACCGCAATTTTTTCCGATCTGTCACGGAAGGCGGGCGCACAAAGGGCGGAAGCCGAAAAAAAGCTTCCGCCCCGCATGCCGATTCAATTGACTTTACAGCCCAAACTGATGAGCAGCGCCCCGTCTACGCGGCGCATGGTCTTTTCGGGCAGCGCCCCGATGCGCTCTTTCAGACGACGCTTATCGAGCGTGCGGATCTGTTCGAGCAGGACGACCGAATCCTTCGCAAGCCCGTAACTTGCGGAGGGAAGTTCAATGTGGGTGGGGAGCTTCGCCTTGTTGATCTTGCTCGTGACGGCGGCGGCGATCACCGTCGGGGAGTATTTGTTTCCGATATCGTTCTGCACCACCAGCACGGGGCGCACGCCGCCCTGCTCGCTGCCCACCACGGGGCTGAGGTCGGCATAATAGAGTTCCCCCCTGTGAATTTCCATTTTTAACCTCGCAAAATTTTTTCTTTCGGAAAAACACCCCTCCGTTTATAATATGTAAAAACGGCGCCCGCATGTTCGGCGGCGGGATGCCCCTCCGCTCTATTTTTTGCCCCGTTTGCGCCCTTTTATACCCGCACAAAACATGTTAAATTATGGCCGACCGATAAAATTTTGCTCTATTCCGTTTTTTCTTTATCCGCGCCCCGCAGCGATCAGTTCCGCGATCGCTGCGGGCAGTTTTGCGATCAGGTCGGAAGCGGTCACGCTGTATTCGCTGCTCTCCCCTTCCGCCAGTACGCCCGTTCTTCCGAGCAGGTGCGCCCCGCAAATTGCGGCGCGCATCGCCGTCACCCCACGCGCCGCCAAAGCGCATACGATGCCGGCCAGTACGTCACCGCTGCCGCCCCGCGCAAGCGCAGGCGTCCCTTCCGCCGCGAGCGAAGTATTTTTCCCGTTGGTCACAATGCACGCATTGCTCTTCAAAAGCAATGTCACGCCGTATTCTGCCGCAAAGGCGCGCGCAAATTCTGCGCCGCCCGCCCGCACTTCCTCGAGCGATGCGCCCGCCAGGCGCGAAAATTCTTTCAAATGGGGCGTGAGAATGACGCGGCAGGCCTTTTCGCGCAAAATATCGACGCCGTATTCGGAAATCACGTTCAAAGCATCAGCGTCGAGCACCAATGTGCCGCGGAACTGCGCCAAAAGAAAGGCGATGCAGTCGTACAGATCGCGGCGGCAGCCGCAGCCCATCCCCACGGCGAGCGCATCGCATGCCCCGCAAACGCGGCGCATCGCCCCTTCTTCAAAGCGCAAAGAGCCCTCCTCTCCCGGCATTTCCGTCAAGATGAGCTCGGGGATCTTGCCGATATAATGCTCGAAGATCCCTTCCGGGCAGAACAGCTGCGTGTATCCCGCTCCCGTGCGCAGAGCCGCGCCCGCCGCCAAAAGCGCGGCGCCGGAATACAGGCGGCTTCCCGCGAGGATGCCTGCCCTGCCGTAGCTGCCCTTGTTGCTGTTCCTCTTTTTGGGCGGAAATACATCGGCAAGATCTGCCGCCTCAAAGCGAAGGGCATAGTTTGCCGCCGGCAGTTCGATGCCGATATCGGCCCGCACGATCTCCCCGCAGTGATCGGCGCCGCTCTCGAGGTACAGCCCGAATTTCCGTTCGCCGATCGTGACCGTCCTGTCCGCATGTACGGCGAGCGCCGCTCCGCCTGTATCCCCGTTCAGCCCGCTAGGGATGTCCGCCGAAAGCACCTTTGCGCCGCTTCCGTTGACGGCGGCGATCGCCTCGGCAAATTTTCCCTCCGGCACGCTGCGGAATCCCGTACCGAAGACGGCGTCAATGATCAAGTCGAACGGCTCTTCCGGAAACGTATCGTGCAATGTACCCGTAAATTTCGCGCGCTGTGCGGCGCAGTCGTCCGAGAACTTTTCGCACAGTTCATATACCTGCGCATCGAAGCCCCGCGCAAGCAACAGCCGCGCCGCGCAGTAGCCGTCGCCGCCGTTATTTCCGCCACCGCATACGGCGAGCACGCGCCTGCCGCCCATCTTTTCGAGCATCTTTGCCGCTTCGTCCGCGATCGCGCTGCCCGCACGCTCCATGAGCGTTTCGGAAGGGATCCCCTTCTCTTCGATCGTATATTTGTCTGCCGCGCGCATCTGCGCGCATGTGAGGATTTTCTGCATACCGCCTCTCTTCCCCCTTTTTTATTATTGTAACAAAAATGACATTTGCTGTCAATATCTGCAAAACAAAAGCCCCTTTTCCCCGTCCCTTAGCCAATGACCGAACCCGACGGCAGCCGAAAATGCCGCTTCAAAAAATTTTCCGCGCGCATGCCTACAGCAAAAAATCAATCATTATCCCCCGCGTTTCCACGCGGGGGATTTCATATTCGGATATAACCTAAAAATCGCCGCCCTGTCTTTCTGCTCCGGGAAAATGCACTATATCTTTTTCCGCCTTCTCCATTCGGAAAAACGCTCATATATTTCCCTTTTGCCTTCCCCTTCCGAGAAAAATACTCGCTTGTTTCCCTTTTGCCTTCCCCCGACGGGGGAAGGGGGACCGCTTGCGGTGGATG
>CAJFGA010000056.1 GCA_904374385.1 uncultured Clostridia bacterium
ATAGCACACGCAAGCATCTTCAGCTATTTTTGTAGCAAGCTCAAACTTTGTCGTAAGCGGATATCCCGACACGTCAACTTGAACGTATAATCCGTTGCGAACTTTAACAACTTTTTTAGAACGAACTTGCCCCGCTATCCAATTTTCGTATTGTTTATCATTTATAAAATTGCCTATTACGTCCTTTTTTGTAAACGTATAAGGAATAAATTTTGCCATTTATATATCCTCAAAACTAATTTTAACCATTTTAACATAAAACACTACAAAAGTCAAGTGGTTTGTGTCAATTTGGTTAATGTTTAGTAATACTATACCTGATTTGCATAATTTCCGAAGAAAAAACAATGTTTTTAAAGCATTTTAGGTATAAAAAATATGAATTTTAACTGTTTTTACGCAAAACACTACGTTGAATAAGTGTTTCGTGCTTGTTTGGTTAAAACAACACATAAACTAAAAGGTTAGATCGTCTTTGTCCTAACCTTTTAGTTGATTATTCAATTACTCGTCGTCTAAGATTTTATCTTCTTCGAGTTTTAAGGATTTGAGCCACTCTTCCTTTTTGCGTTGGATTACTTGATAGTTTATACTTCCACGCGGACAACAAGATAATAAAAAGTTAAAGTCTTTTAACTTGTTACGAATTTTGTCGTTTGGGTCTTCAACCACAATCTTCGGTTTTCGATACGCGTTATATAATGTTATAAAGCATTTCCAACTATATGCCATCAAGTTTTGTTTCGCGGCACGTTTGCAATATCTACGCCAACAAAGCCTTATAGAAGATTGATGCTTACACATTTGAAACTCTTCCCACTGAAAATCGGGGATTAAATACCCTTCCCCTGCTTTCGCCCTTTCGGGAAATAATAAATAATAAATTTCTTCTTCACTCATTGACTTTACGTCATCATAATTAAGTTCTAGAGTTCGAAAACGCTTTAGCACGGTAAAAACAGTCATTCGGGAACAACTGCAAAGAGTAGCGATTTGCTCTTGTTTATTGCCTTTTTCGTAATATTCAATGATTAATTTGTAATTTTTCATAAAAAACCTCCTTTTTATCGCCCTTTTTTACCCATATCAGTAGATACAGAAAAATGTAAAATTTTAGGAACCACCCCGTTTTTTTGACCGATTTTTGGCTTTGCAAGAGATTTTTAAGAGAACAAAAGTAGTCATTCTTCGAAAAGAATGACTACTAAAACTTAATTTTTTAATTAAAAATTGAATTTTTACCGCTTTTCGGCGCTAAATCTTAGCCCCTCGGATTACGGATATTCGCCTGTGCGGCCGCGAGCCTTGCGATCGGAACGCGGTAAGGCGAGCAGGAAACATAATTGAGCCCGATCTTGTGGCAGAACTCGATAGACGAAGGATCGCCGCCGTGCTCGCCGCAGATGCCGAAGTGCATGTTCGGGCGGGTCTGCTTGCCGAGCTTCACTGCCATGTCCATAAGTTTGCCTACGCCGACTTGGTCGAGCTTAGCAAACGGATCGGATTCATAGATCTTTTGCTCATAATATGCGGGCAAGAACTTGCCAGCATCGTCGCGCGAGAAGCCGAACGTCATCTGCGTGAGATCGTTCGTACCGAAGCAGAAGAACTCCGCTTCCTTTGCCATCTCGTCGGCGGTGAGTGCCGCGCGAGGGATCTCGATCATCGTGCCGACTTCGTATTTGAGGTCGCTCTTCGCCTCTGCAATGAGCTTATCGGCAACTTCGACGACGATATCCTTGACGAACTTCATTTCCTTGACCTCGCCGGTGAGCGGGATCATGATTTCGGGAACGATGTTCCAGTCGGGATGCTTTTTCTTGACGTTGATCGCCGCTTTGATGACGGCAGACGTCTGCATGCGCGCAATTTCAGGATAGGTGACTGTCAAGCGGCAACCGCGGTGACCCATCATCGGGTTAAATTCGTGCAAGTCCGCAATGATCTGTTTGATCTGCGCAACCGTCTTATTCTGCGCCTTTGCCAAAGCGGCAATATCCTCTTCCGTCGTGGGAACGAACTCGTGCAGAGGGGGATCGAGGAAACGGATGGTTACGGGATATCCGCCCAGCGCCTCGTACAATTTTTCAAAATCGCCCTGCTGCATCGGCTCGATCTTATCGAGGGCGGCAACGCGCTCTTCCACCGTATCCGCGCAAATCATTTCGCGGAACGCCGCGATACGGTCGGGATCGAAGAACATGTGCTCGGTACGGCACAAGCCGATGCCCTGCGCGCCGAAGGAAGCCGCCTGTTTCGCATCTGCAGGGGTATCTGCATTGGTGCGAACCGCCATTGCCTTATACTTATCGGAAAGCTCCATAATCCTGCCGAAGTAACCGGAGGAAGTATCCGCCGCCACGGTAGGAATGCCTTCGCCGTAAATGTTGCCCGTAGAACCGTCGAGGGAGATCACATCGCCCTCTTTATATACTTTGCCGTTGATGGAGAATTGTTTGTTTTCCTCGTCCATCTTGATGTCGCCGCAGCCGGAAACACAGCAGGTCCCCATGCCGCGCGCCACGACGGCCGCATGCGAAGTCATACCGCCGCGCACGGTGAGGATACCCTGCGCATAGTGCATGCCCTCGATATCTTCGGGGGAAGTTTCCAAACGGACGAGAACGACTTTTTCACCCTTTTTGCCCTGTTCGACAGCGTCTTCCGCAGTAAATACGATCTTGCCGCAGGCAGCGCCGGGAGATGCGGGCAGCGCCTTCGCAATGGGCGTAGCCTTTTTGAGGGCTGCCGCGTCAAACTGCGGGTGCAGGAGCGCGTCGAGCGTCTTAGGATCGATCTGCATGAGCGCCTGTTCTTCGGTGATCATGCCTTCATCGATCAAATCGCAGGCAATTTTAATCGCCGCAGCCGCCGTACGCTTGCCGTTACGAGTCTGGAGCATATAGAGGTGCTTGTCCTCGATGGTGAACTCCATATCCTGCATGTCTTTATAGTGATTTTCGAGCGTGTTGCAAATTTTTTGGAACTGCTCGTACACTTCGGGCATGATCTCTTTCATCTTGTCGATCGGCATCGGGGTACGGATACCCGCGACGACGTCTTCGCCCTGCGCGTTCATGAGGAATTCGCCCATGAGCTTCTTTTCGCCCGTAGCGGGGTTACGCGTGAATGCGACGCCCGTACCGGAAGTATCGCCCATGTTGCCGAACGCCATCATTTGTACGTTGACCGCCGTGCCCCAGCTGTAAGGGATGTCGTTCTGCATCCTGTAATAGTTGGCGCGGGGGTTGTCCCACGAACGGAAAACCGCCTTGATCGCACCGAAGAGCTGTTCCTTCGGATCGGTCGGGAAATCCTGCCCAATCTTTTCTTTGTATTCCGCTTTAAACTGATTGGCGAGTTCTTTGAGGTCGTCCGCCGTCAGCTCGACGTCCTGCGTGACGCCCTTTTTCTCCTTCATCTCGTCGATGAGCTGCTCGAAGTACTTTTTGCCGACCTCCATAACGACGTCGGAGTACATTTGGATGAATCTCCTGTAGCAGTCCCACGCCCAGCGGGGATTGCCGGATTTTTTGGCGAGCACTTCGACCACTTCTTCATTGAGGCCGAGGTTGAGGATGGTATCCATCATGCCCGGCATGGAAGCGCGCGCGCCCGAACGGACGGAAACGAGCAGAGGATTCTCCTTGTCGCCGAATTTTTTGCCGCAGATCTCCTCCATCTTGGCGATATATTCCATGATCTCCGCCTGGATTTCGGGATTGATCTGCCTGCCGTCCTCATAATACTGCGTGCACGCCTCGGTAGAAATGGTGAAGCCCTGCGGAACAGGCAGGCCCATGCCCGTCATTTCCGCGAGGTTCGCGCCCTTGCCGCCGAGAAGCTCGCGCATCTTTGCATTGCCTTCCGAAAAAAGATAGCAATACTTTTTTGCCATAAAGTTTTTTCCTCCTGATAAGATTTGGAACCCAGAAAATTTATTATAGTTCTAACATATCTATTCTAATATACTTTGGCACAAATTTCAAGCAAAAACCAAATAATTTTGAAATTTTTTGCAAGGATTTTACAGGAATGGCCGTTTTGCGGCGATCCCGCACAAAAAACCATGCTTTTTAAGTTTCGCTCACGGCAGCGCTATATATTCTTCCAGCGCCTTGACGTGCGCATCCGTTTTATCGCAAAAATAGGCGTGCAGCAGCTTCAGCGCACGCTTTTTGCTGTCCGGCGCGATCTTTTCATCCTCGAAGGGCATCCCCGCACACTTCCGTAAAAAGTGCAGCGTCCCCTCGCTCGCCCTCGCCCCGCGCGCACATTCGGCGCAGTAAAAACAGCCTTGGCGGATATCGAACCAGATCTTATCGCCTAAAGGGCCGCCGCACGAACCGCAGGCGTCGAGCGCGATCATGTAGCCGGAAAGTTCGAGGGTTTTTAAAAAGAAAGCGCAGAGCGCCTCTCCTTCGTCCCCTTCGCACATCTCGCGCAGTGCATTGACGGCGTACAGAAACAATTCTTCGTTGACGATACCGCCGTACAGTACTGCGTCGCAAAGGCCGGTCACGCAAGCGGCGGCGTAAAATTTGCCGATATCTTCCCGCAGGGGATAAAACCCGTCGGTGAGCGAAGCGGACGTGACCGTGTTGCGCTCTCCTTTTTTTGCGAGGACATATTCGGCAAAGCAGAAGGGCTGCGCGGCGAATTTAAGTTTTGCGCCCGCCTTTTTGACCCCCTTGAGCGCGGCGGAAATTTTGCCGTACTGCAGGGAAAACAAGGTGACGATCTTATCGTTTTCGCCGTAGTCAGACGCCCGCAGCACGAGCGCGTCCGTTTTATAATCCATCGTAAAAAATCCTTTCGCCTATCTGGTCTTGCTTTCAAAATATATTCCGCTGCTCCGCACCTTGCCGCAATTTCATTTTTTCAGCTGTTTGTACAGCATGTAATAGGAAAGGCTGCCCGTCTTTTCAAACATCTTCCAGGCGATCTCCGCCGTCTCGTCATCCTTTATGAATCTTGCCATATTCCCCTCCCTGCGGCAAGGCCGCAAAGAGAGTATGCGCCGATCTGCGTCCGAATATTTATGAGAAAACTCAAAGTTCCTCTTCCCCATAGCCGAACTGCCGCATGAGGCTGACCTTGTCGCGCCAGTCGTCTTTGACCTTGACAAAGGCGGTCAAAAAGACCTTCGCGCCCAAAAATTTTTCCATCTCTTTGCGGGCGAATGCGAGCGTCTCTTTCAAAGCGCTCCCCTGCTTGCCGATGAGGATCGCTTTATGATTGGGCTTTTCGCAGATGATATCCACATCGATATCATAAATCTCCTGCGATTCCCGTTTCTGAAAGGTGTTCACCAGTACGGCGACACCGTGCGGAATCTCTTTATCGTACTTTAGCAGTATTTTTTCGCGCACGATCTCGCCGATCATAAAGCGCGCCGATTTGTCGGACACGACGTCATCGGGAAAGAGCGGCTCTCCCTCGGGAAGTTTTTCTGCGATCAGCTCTTTTAATTTGCGGATGTTTTTGCCCTTTCGCGCAGAAACGGGCACCACGTCACACGAGATGCCCTCTTCAAACAGAGCCTTGACGTCTTCCGGGATGCGCTCTTCAGGCATGATATCCGTCTTGGTATAGGCGATGAGCATGGGCACGCCGAAGGAGAGATACCTCTTCATCAGGGCGATATCCGAATCGGCGACCCCTTTATGCCCGTCGTGTACAAAGAGGATGAGATCGACGTCCTTTGCGGATGTTTCCGTCGTACGCATCATGACGTCTGTCAAAACATTTTTGGATTTATAGATGCCGGGCGTATCCGCAAAAACGATCTGCACGCCGGGTTCATTGAGGATCCCCAATATCCTGTCGCGCGTGGTTTGCGGCTTGGGGGAAACGATGGCGACCTTTTCCCCCACCATCACATTCACGAGCGTGCTTTTGCCAGCATTTGCTTTGCCGATGACGGCGACCGTTCCGCTCTTCACTGTTCTTCTCTCCCGATGCCCATTTCCGCAAGGGCGCTCTCTTCCGCTTCCCGCATGGCGGACTTATCCGCGTCGTTTTCATGATCGTACCCCAACAGATGGCACAGACCGTGCACGGCGAGATAGTAAAGCTCCCGCTTGAGCGAATGGCCGTATTCTTCCGCCTGTTCCTCGGCGCGTTTGCGGCAAATGACGACGGAGCCTAAAAACAAGTGCTCCTCTTCATCGAGGTCATAAGGAAAATCTTCCTTGCGGATCTCTTTCCGAAAAATACCCGAAAGGTTCGGAAAGCTCAATACGTCGGTGACGGCGTCTTTGCCGCGTTCGCGCGCGTTGAGGGAACGAATCCCCTCTTCATCGGTAAAAATCAGCTCCGCCGCGAGGGGGACATTTGACGAGATGCGCGCCGCGAAAGCCTTCTCGATCGGGGAAACGTCAAAATCTTCTTCGCATTCGATGGTCAGTTCGGTCATGCCTTCTTTTCCTCTTCTTCGTTTTTCCGTTTGATCTTGAGCTTGGGATATTGGATCCGGCTGTGGTATACGCCCGTAAGGCAGCTGACAATGGTTTCTTTGATGGTCGTCAGATCTTTCATCGTGATATCGCACTCGTCAAACTGATCGAGATCCATGCGCTCTTCGATGATGTCGCGCACGGCGTTTTCCACCTTTTCGGGCGTGCGCTCGGGAAGGGTGCGGGATATCGCCTCGCTCGCGTCGGCGATCATGATGATCGCCGCGATCTTGGTCTGCGGCTTGGGCCCCGGATAGGAAAAGTTTTCGATGTTCACTTCCCCGTCCGACATCTTCAAAGCCTTCGCATAAAAATATTTGATGGGCATCGTCCCGTGATGCTGTACGGCAACGTCCGCCAAAATTTTAGGCAGGCGCTTGGACCGGATAAGATCGTAGCCGTCCTTCGCATGAGAACGGATGATGTCGACCGAAAGTTCGGGAGACAGCTCGTTATGCGGATTGTATCCCGACTGATTTTCGGTAAAATATTCGGGCTGGCGGAGTTTGCCTACATCGTGATAATATGCCGCCGCGCGGGCGAGGGCGGTATCTTCGTTCAGCGCGATCGCACAGGCTTCGGCCAGGTGCGCCACCACGATGCAGTGGTTGAAGGTACCCATCGCCTTCTCGCGCAGTTCGCGCATAAGCGAAGCGTCGTGATCGGTCAGCTCCCGCAGACGATAATCGGTGACGCAGTTGAAAGTCACTTCAAATACGGGCAGCAGCGCCATAAAGAATACGGCGGAAAGGACGCCCCCTTCCAACCCGTAAATGAGGGGCCATACGATGCCCGATCCTTTATCGTACTCGATACATGACGCCATAATGAGTACGGGAATACAGATCGCGAAACCGGTCAAAAAGGAGCGCAGGCGGGTTTTGACCTTGCTGCCGACAAAGATGCCGATCATCCCCTCGGAAAAGGCGATAACGGGATAACAGTCCGTCGCCGTTGCGTACGCTTCGCCGGGATTGTAATTGGAAAAGTGGTCGATGGAAAACATCATCAGTGCAAACACGATGTTGAGGAGGATCGCATCGCGCCGGCGCAAGAGCAGCAGTGCCAGCAGCGCCAAGAGCGCGGACGGGCGGGCATATACATTGAAAAATACGCCGAAAAAATAACAGACGACGAGCGACACGCCCAACAAGCAGAAAATCAGCTCTATATTCTTCATCGTCGCGAGGAACTCTCTGTCCTCAAAAATATAGTAAAAATAGATGACGACGAACAGGACGAATAAGCTCGCCGCCAAATAGCCGAGCGTACTGATGTTGGTGCGGAGATAGACGCCGAAAGACACATCTTCTTCGGGCGCATTGAGCGTATTGAAGAAGATAAAGAAGAGGATCAGCCCCAAAAAGACGGCGTAATTGAAAAAAAACAGAACGATGCTCTTGGCGCATTCGCGCTTGCCGAACTTTTTACTTTCTGTGGTTTCGGAATACATCATTGTTTTTCGGCTCCTCTTTGGAATTCTCGCGCTCGTAGGCGCGCACGATCTGCATGACGAGGGGATGGCGGACGACGTCTTTCGCGGTCATAGCGACCGTTTCGATCCCTTCGATGCCTTTTAAGATCGCCACGGCATGCTTTAAACCGCTCTTTTTCCCTTCCGGAAGATCGATCTGCGTCACATCGCCCGTGATGACCATCTTGCTTCCGTCCCCCATGCGGGTCAAAAACATTTTCATCTGTTCTTTGGTCGTATTCTGCGCCTCGTCTAAAATGATGAAGGCATTGGACAGAGTCCTGCCGCGCATATAGGCGAGCGGCGCGATCTCGATCACTCCGCGCTCCATCAGCTTGATGTAGTTTTCCATGCCGAACAGCTCTTGCAGGGCGTCGTACAGCGGACGAAGGTACGGATCGACTTTGGTCTGCAGGTCGCCGGGAAGAAAGCCGAGCTTTTCCCCCGCTTCCACGGCGGGACGGGTAAGGATGATTTTTTCCACCTCTTTGCCCTTAAAGGCGCTGACGGCGGCGCACACGGCAAGGTAGGTCTTGCCCGTGCCCGCGGGACCGATGCCGAATACGACAGTATTCTTTTTGATCGCCTCGACGTATTTTTTCTGCCCCACAGTCTTGCACTTGATCTGCTTGCCGCGCGATGTAACCGCAATGACGCCGCTGACGATTTGCCCGATCGCATCGGCATTGCCCTCTTTGGCGAGCTCGATGCAATAGGCAATGCGAGACTTGTCCACCGTCTCTCCGGCGCGCAGGAGCGCCAGCAATCCTTCAAAGACGCGGCGCGCCGTTTCGGCGGCCTGCTCTTCCCCCGTGATCTTCAAATTGACCCCGTCCACCGCGACCGATACGCCCAGTTCGCGGGATACGGCGTCGATGTTTTCGTCGTAAGAGCCGACGAGTTTTTGCAAATGTTCGAGGCTGCCCGCATCGAACAGTATCTTGACTTGTTCCGTAAAATTTCCCTCCGTTGTATGCGCAGTTCATATCCCCACGGAATATGTCTGCCTGTATGTGAGCGCTACGCGGTAGACATATGCGCACTCTGTTCCCGTGACCGTAATATCCGTATCCGTCACTTCGCCTTCCGCCCCCATAAGGGCGAGGGCGAGCGCGCGCGAACGTGCCGCTTCATTCTGTTCCGCGCTCTCGTATTCGGCGACGCTTTCGCACAAAACCGTGCACCAGGCGACGGGATAGGTCTCCCGCACGGCGGCATTTTCCCCTTCGCCGTCGATAACGGTACCCGAAACGAGCATCTGCCCCTGCCGCACGGCATCCCCTTCGGAAACGAGCGCCCTTCCGCGGATGACCGTGATGCTTTCGACGATGCCGTCCTTTTGGCTGCACAGTTCGCGCTCCCTTTCCTGCACGGGGACTTCCGCATTGACTTCGATGGTGACCGTGACGACCAGCCCCTCCTTTTCCACAGAACAAAAGCTGACCGAAGGCAGCGCCGCGACGGCGCGCTCGGCGCGGGCGGCGTCCTCTTCCGAATAGGGGGCAAACGCGCGCACCCCCTCCGCCGCAAGAAGGGGCAGGGCTTCGTCGGCATAATGCACGCCGCTGCCCTCAAAGCGTACCCGAAGGACAAACAGATCGGACAGGGCGCAGAGCAAAGCGAAAACCGCTGCCGCCGCGCACAGGGCGGCGCGTTTTTTCACAAATTCAGCCGCCCGCGAAAGCCCGACGGGTTTTATAACATTTACAGTATAACACGAACGGGGAAAAATTGCAAAAACTTTTCGTAAATCTTTGGATTTTACCCGAAAACGTACCTTTGCTGCCCCCGTTTTTTGCACATCCAATACGGTTATGCCCGCACGGGCGAGCCGCGTAAGGACGGCGGGCGGCGTCAGCGTTTCCATTTCGAGCAAATGGGTAAAGAGAGTCATCCGACCACCTCCACTTTGCGCACATCTCCAAAAAGAACGAGATCGCCCCCGCAATATTGGCGGACGTGCAGGTTTTCCCCTTCCGCGCGTAAAAAAATTTTTCCGATTCGCACCTCCACGGCGGCGGAAGAAAAGGAACGGATCCCCTTTACATTTTCAAAATAGGCGCATCTGCCAGGAAACACGACGTATTTTTCCCCCGATACGATCTCCTCATCCAGACCGAGGCGGGCAACGATCTCTTCAAACAGGCGCACAAAAATCCCCTCCTTTCTTGTTTTCGCCCGATTGCGCCAAAAAATGCAGCGGCGGGGCATCGCAAACATTTGAAATATTCTTCCTCTTTTGGTATAATATTTTCACGCATAAGGAGGTGCCCATGCAACGCGAAAGACCTTCCCGTAAAATCAGCCCGCTTCGTTGGGGTGTGTTTATTTTCTCGTGGCTGGCAGCCGGCTTTACGCTGTCATATTTTTTATATATCGTCGTTTCGGGGAACGATCCCTATAATAAATTGATGACCACCCTGCTGGTCACCGTCATGTACCTGCTGCCCGTTTTGGCGCACCTCGTTTTCGGCAATAAGATCAGCGACTTCGTGATGACCTTTTATACCGGCTTTTTGACGGTAGCGAGCTTATTGGGGCAGGTGCTGCGGTTCAACAATCACTTCCCCTGGTACGATAAATTCTGTCACTTTTCCTTCGGATATGTCGGCGCCCTGGCAGGGCTGTTCATACTGTGCAAGCTCGCCGACTATAAATCGCTCCGCCCGGCGCTCGTGTTCATCGTGACATTCTGCGTTTCAATGATGTGTGCGGCCTGCTGGGAAGTGATGGAATACATTTCCAGCCAATTTTTGGGACAGACGGCGCAGGGTGTGCCGCAGGAAACGGTGGACGGGAAGATGATCGTCGATATCACGGACACCATGCTCGACATCATTGCGAACTTGGGCGGCGCCGCGCTCTTTTTGCTGCACTATGCCCTGCACAAGGCGACGCGGAAATCCCTGCTCATCGGCGCAATCGTCAAGGACTTTTGCGCCGCCCCCTCCCCTGCCGCCGAGGAAAACGGCGCAACGGAAGAATACGCCAAAGAATAAATCGGAGAAAGACCATGCCTATCCTGCAATACAAATGCGAAAAATGCGGCAAACGCTTTGAAGAATTGGTCGCCAAATACGACGACCCCGTATCTTGTCCTGACTGCGGCGCGGCTTGCGGCCGCGATTGGAGCGGGGAGATCTACTCCGCCACAGGTAAAAAGAGCCAAAAATGCTCGGGCAATTGCAAAGCCTGCGGCGGCTGCCGTTCCTAAAACAAAATAAAGAGGCTGCGCGCGCCCCTGCCGGGGG
>CAJFGA010000057.1 GCA_904374385.1 uncultured Clostridia bacterium
AATTCGTCGTATTCCCGGTCGTTTTCGTCGATAAACACGCCGTTCTGCCCCAAAAGGTCTAATATTTTTCCCTTCTGCCGAGCGCCCGTGACGACGGTCACGTTCTCTTTTTGCGCAAACGCTTCGGGCGCACGCTCTGCGGCACAGCCGCAGACGATGATCTTCGCCTGCGGGCTAACCCTGCGGATACGCGCGATCGCCTGGCGGGATTTTTTTTCCGCTTCGCCCGTCACGGCACAGGTATTCAAAATAAATACGTCCGCCGGCACGAGCTCGTCGGAAACCTCGTATCCTAAACGGGACAGGCCTTCAATCAGGGAGCCGCTTTCGCATTCGTTGACCTTACAGCCGAGCGTAAATACAGATGCCTTCATCTGAGTTCTCCCAACGCAAACATAACTACGGCGGTCAGCGCGATCGCGGCGGTTTCCGCACGGAGAATGCGCCTGCCGAGCGTGATGCCCGCAAAGCCCGAATCTTGCGCCATGGCAAATTCCTCCTCGGAAAATCCTCCTTCGCTCCCGACGACGAGCGCACAGGAACCGTGTAAAGCGGCGAGGTCGGCATCGCTCTTTTCCGCAAATTCGCAGGCAAAGAGCCTGTTCACATAACCGCCGCAGGATGCGAGGGCGGAAGAGAGGTTCGCATAAAAAACGATTTCCGGCACGCGGGAGCGCAGGCACTGTTTCGCCGCCTCGCGCGCGACCTTTTTCAGCCTTTCCAACTTGTTTTCGTTCATATATGCGGAGGAAAAGCGGCTCAAAAAAATACCGATCTCGGTTACGCCCAGTTCGGTCGCCTTCTGCACGATCAGTTCCGTCTTATCCCCTTTGAGCGCGCCGGCAAGCAATTTGACGCGGGTCTGCGGCTCCTTTTCTCCGGGGCGTTCCCCCACCACATTGCAAAAGAGCGCTCCCTTTTCCGCGCGGCAGATGACGGCGTCGTACTCCTTTCCGCTGCCGTCCAGCAAAACGACTTCATCCCCTATGCCCAAGCGCAGCACATTTTTGGCGTGCGCATACTCTTCGCCGGTAAGCGCCGTTTCCCGCGCGACGGCATCCACAAAAAATCTGCGTATCGTCATATCAACGGCGGAACGCAAGCGCGAACCATTCTCCTTTGCGCATCTTTTCGAGCAGCATGAGTCCCTTTTCGGCGTATGCCGCTTGCACCTGCGCGAGCTTGCTTTCGATAATGCCGCTCAAAATCAGCGTGCCGCCCTCTTTCAAATTTTTGGGGATGCTCTCCGAAAGTCGGCAGAGGATGTCGGCAGTGATATTGGCGAGCATCACATCCCCTTTTACGTCTGCATTTTCCAAAAGATCGGAGAGAGCAACTTTCGTCTTATCCGCCGTACCGTTGAGCGCACTGTTGTGCTCGGCACTGCGCACCGCCACATAATCGATATCCGTCAAATAGGCAAACCGAGCGCCCAGTTTGATCGCCGCGATACCCAAAATGCCGCTGCCGCATCCGACATCGATGACGGTATCCCCCTCTCGAAGATACTTTTGCAGCAGTTCAAGGCACATGGACGTCGTTTCGTGTTCTCCCGTGCCGAACGCCATATTGGAATCGAGCTTAATCACGATTTCTCCCGGTTTCGGCTCGTACGCGATCCATTCGGGACATACGACCGCGCGCGCACCGATATGTATGGGACGGAAATGTTTTTTCCAAATATCGATCCAATCGTCGCCGTCCACTTCCCTTTTGCCCGTTTCCAAAGAGCCGAGGCGGAAGATCCCCGCGCTTCTCTCGCGGAGGGCATCCAAATCGGAAACGATCTCTTTTATTTTCTGCTCGGCGATATCGACGGGCAGAAAACACTTGACGAGCACATCGCCGCCAGCCTGTTCGGCAAGTTCATCGTCCATATAATCCCAAAAAGTGCGCTTGTCGTTTTGCAGCGCAATGATGTCGTTGACGTCGCAGATGGCGACCCCGTACGACGTATAATTCCAAAGGATGTCAGAGACGAGTTCGCTCCCCTCCGTCGTCGTATGAATGGTCAACTCGATAAATTTCATATAAACCTCTCCGCGCCGCCCCAGCGGGCGGCGCGCACAAAAAACTTTATTTACAGCAACAGAAGAGCCGTTCCGTCCGCGGCATCCGCTACGAATTTGACCGGGTTGTTCTCATAGAGAACGTCCAAAAAAGTACCGTCGATATTATTTAGAAAATCTTGCACAAACTCGGTCGCTTCAAAAATTTTCAGAATACCGAATAACAGCAGCACCAATAAAAAGATCGCCGCGACCATCAAAACCATGCCGAACACGCGATTGATCACCTTCATGACGGGGTTGGATACGGAAAAAATGCCGCCGATACACTTTACGATGACAATGCGAAGCACCTGTATCACAAAAAAGAGCAGAACGTAGTAGATAATTGTTTCCAAATGGATCTTTCCGAGAAAAGACCAAGCGTTCGTCAAAGCAGTATTGAGCCTTGCGATCAAATCTGACACGGCGGGAATGCCGGCGACCATGCCGCCGAACGTGGCGCAAAGGAAAACGGATAAAATAAACCCGAAGATTCCCTTTGTAAAAAAACGCAGCGTCCGCGCAAATCCGACGGCAAGGCCAAGCCCTGCAAAGACGATCGCCGAAAGTATCGTTACGGCGTCGATAGTCGTCATATTTTCTCCTTGTCTTTATCCTTTCGAGTATTCCGCCGGGCGGCAAAAAAATTATCGCCACTCAGCGGGATTTTATTCCGCACGCATATTAAAATCCGTACAGATCTTTCGTGCCGAACTCCGGTTCGCACGTCATGTTCATACCCAATTTGCGAACATAGCGCATATCCGCTTCGGGCAGGATACAGGAAGCGTGCGCTTCGGCCCCGCGCAGGCACACGAGCATATCCATCGCCTTTTCCGCAACGGGATTGGTCGCCGCACAGATGGAGAGCGCCGTCAGCACATCGCCGAGGTTGAGTTTGACTTTATCCTCGCACAGCACTTCCTTTTTAAGTTTGATGATGGGCGCGAGCACGATGGGTGAAAGCAGAAGCATATCGTCATGGATGGACGACATAGATTTGATCGCATTGAGCACGGCTGAAGAGCAGGCGCTCATCAGTTTGCTCGAGCGGCCCGTCACCGTTTCTCCGTTTTCAAGCTGGATCGCAACCGCGGTACTGTTGCATTTTTCCGCCTTTTCGAGCGCGGGCTTTATGACGGTGCGCTCTTCCGCGGCGATCTTGTTCTGATTCATAAGCAGCTGGATGCGTTCGACCGCATCCGCCGTACCGTTACCCATTTTATAATCGCAGGCGGCCTTATAGTAGCGGCGTATGATCTCCTGACGGGCTGCCGCGCGGCAGGCATCGTCGTCCACGATGGCAAACCCCGCCATATTGACGCCCATATCCGTCGGGGAATTGTAAATGGACTCGTCCCCCGTAATTTTTGTCAAAATGGACTTGACGATGGGGAAACATTCAATGTCGCGGTTATAATTGACGGTCGTCTCCCCGTATGTTTCGAGGTGATACGGGTCGATCATATTGATATCGCCGAGGTCTGCCGTAGCCGCTTCATAGGCGACGTTGACCGGGTGGCGCAAGGGCAGATTCCAAATGGGAAACGTTTCGAACTTGGCATAGCCGGCGCGCACCCCCCGCCTATACTCGTGATAGAGTTGCGAAAGGCAGGTGGCGAGTTTGCCGCTGCCCGGGCCGGGCGCCGTGACGACGACGAGCGGCTTTTCCGTCTCTATGTAGGGATTGGCGCCGTATCCCTCGTCGGAAACGATGACGTCTACATCGGTCGGATACCCCTTTGTTTTGCGGTGGATATAAGTCCGCAGCCCGTGCTGGGTAAGTTTGTTGATAAACTTATCCGCCGCGGGCTGATCTTGATACTGCGTGACGACCACGCTGTTCATATTCAGCCCTAACCCGCGCATCTTATCGATGAGGCGCAATACGTCCGTGCCGTAAGGAATACCGAAATCGGCGCGGATCTTGTTGCGTTCGAGGTCGGCGCCGCTGATGACGAAAATGATCTCCGACTGATCTTTGAGCGTCAAAAGCATCTTGCACTTGGCGTCCGCCTCAAAGCCGGGCAGCACGCGGGTGGCATGCATGTCGTCGAACAACTTTCCGCCAAATTCGAGATACAGCTTGTTGTCAAACTTTTGAATGCGTTCTAAAATCCTTTCCCCCTGCATCTTGATATACAGATCGTTATCGAACCCTTTTTTCATGCGCAACATCCTCTTCTTCCATAAACATCGTTGATATTGTACCACACCCGCGCCGATTTTGCAAGAGAATCGGCGCGCAAAAGATTTTCTATAAAACGTTTCATAACAATAAATATCCGCCGTCTTTGACGGCGGATATTTATTTCGGCAGCTGTTTTACTTTTTGCCCCGATGAGGGAAACACCCGTGTGTTTTTTCTCGCCTTCCCCCGTTGGGGAAGGAAGACCGCTTGCAGTGGATGAGGGGATAAGCTTCCTTTTCCCCTCATCTTCGTTCAACCAAGGAAAAAAGCTCGGTCAAAGGCCGAGCTTTTTCTGTTGCCTGAATTCTTTTGCCCGCAGCCGCCATGCGCCGCGCCATATTTATTTAATTGGAAAGCGTTTCCTTCATGATGCGAATGGCGTCCGTGCGGTTGTCGCAGCCGAGTTTTAAATAGATCGCGCTGATATAATTGCGTGAAGTGCCTTCCGAAAGATTCAGGGCGGACGCGATCTGCCTGTTGTTGAACCCCTCATACATCATGACCGCGATCTCCGTTTCCCGATCCGAAAGCCCGAACGCCTTGCGAATGCGCAATTCCCTGTCGGCGGAAACATTTTTAGCGGCGTCGGTGATCTTGCGCGCGATCTTTGCGGGCAGTATGGTATCGCCCGCATAAGCATTTTTGATAGAATCGATAAGCGCCGCAGCGCCGATATCCTTTAAAAGGTAGCCGCACGCGCCGTTGTTGAGCGCGCTGAGGATATAGTCGCTGTCGTCAAAGGTCGTCAAAATGAGTATTTTGACGGAAGGAAACCGTTTTTTGATCTCCCCCGTCGCGACGACGCCGTTCATATTGGGCATACGGATATCCAACAGCACGACGTCCGGCACATTGCTCTGCATTTTTTCCAACGCGTCCACGCCGTCGGATGCAATGCCGATCACGGCCAGCTCGTCGGATGTGGCGAGCACGCTGCGGATCCCTTCCGCCAAGATAGGCTGATCGTCAACGATCATCACTTTGATCTTCATTCTTGACCTCCTCGCTGCCCGAAGGCCGCTCTTTCAATTTGCCGGGCAGGCTCATTTCGATCTCGAAGCCCTCTCCCTGCTCGGAAGAGAAGCGCACCATACAGCCCAGTTTTTCTGCCTTGGCGCGCATGCCGGAAAGCCCGAAGCCCTCCTTAAACCGGCTCATATCCGCCCCCTTGCCGTTATCGGAAAGGAGAAAATCGATAAAATTTCCCTTGTCTTTCAGTTCAAAAAAGAACGCGGTGCTCCCGCCGTGACGGATGCCGTTGGCAATACCCTCGCGCAGAGAGTTGGCGACAAAGCGTTCCGCCTCTCCCGTCAAAGAAATATCGTCGATCTTGCTGCGTACGGTGATGCCGGTGCCGTCTTGCGTTTCGCTGAGTATGTCTTCCAAATACTCCTTAAAGGTCACATTGTCGTGCCGGCCGCTCAAAAGATGCACGCTTAAACGCAGTTCGTCCAAGCAATTTTTTGCCTGTATATTGGCGGCGGCAATACATCGCTTTGCCCCTTCCGGGTCGGTATCGACGGCGAGCTTTGCCGCTTCCGTCTGCATGATGACGGTGGTAAGCGAATGCCCTGCCGTATCATGAATCTCTTTGGCAATGCGGTTGCGCTCTTCGATCAGCGTGACCTCTTCCAACTTGTCGTAGGCGCGCAGAAGTTCGTTGCGGCCCTCTTCCAGCTCTTTGACGTTTTCCTCGATCATCCTGTTTTTTCGATAGACGGTCATCGAAAAATTGAACATGATGAAATGCAAAATAAATACGATCAGTTCTAAAAAATACTGTGACGAGGTGCGGAACACCGATTCGATAAACCCATTAAAAATCGCAATGACGAGATACGTTACGGTATATGCAGCGAGGTTGACCGCAAACATGATCACGTTGTCGCGCAGCGTCGTACTGGAAATATAAAATTCGGAGAGCACGAGCATATAGACGATATAATTGTAAGACGTCGTTTCTCCGCTTTGATTGCGCACCCCGGAAAAAATCGTCAAAAGAATCAAGAGGACCGAATCGAGCACGAACCAAAAGATCTTTCTGTGAAATGTTTTGGCAATGAACAGTTTCGCCAACATAGACAAAATGAGCACGACCAAAACGGTGACGGTAAATCCGATCACGCCTGTCTGCACGCTTGCCAGCGCTACCGGAATGCATATGACCGCGAGCAGGATCAAAATTACAAATTCAAGGAGGCGAATGATGCCTTTGTCAGACAATTTTTTTCTGATCATACGCCGAGAAACCCGAGCGCGGCGTCGATACGCTCTATAGTGCGTTCCCTTCCCAAAAGTTCCGCCATTTCGCTCGCTCCCCCAGGCGTATTTTCCCTGCCCGTCAGCGCGATGCGCACGCACCAGAGCACCTGCCCGTTCTTCATGCCGTTTTCCTGCGCCAAAGCACACAGCGCTTGATAGAGCGTAGCATTGTCAAACGGCGCAAGGGAGGAGAGCAGCGCCTTTGCCAAGGGCAGCACCTTTTTGGCGATCTCTGCGTCCGACTTCATCTTTTTATTATAATAGAGCGATTCGTCAAATGCCGCATATTCTTCGAGAAAATCGATCTTTTCTGGAATTTCGCTCAGAATTTCCACACGCGTTTTCAAAATTTTGAGCAATTTCGCCTCGTCATATTTGCCGTACGCCTTGCTTTGCGCAAGGAAAGGACGCGCGATCTCCGCAAACTCTCCGTCGCTCATTTCCTTGATATATTCGCCCGAAAGCCAACGCAGTTTCGGTTCATCGAAAATAGAGGGTGACTTATTGATACCTGCCAAGGAGAAGCTCTCTTCCAGCTCTTTCAGCGTCATCTTTTCGCGGTTATCTTTGGGGCTCCAGCCGAGCAGAGCGATATAGTTGATGATCGCCTGTTTGATGTAACCCTTTGCGACGAGATCTTGGTAACTCGCGTCGCCGTTGCGCTTAGACAGCTTTTCGTGCGCGTTCTTCATGATGGGCGGCAAATGGATATAGGCAGGGCGTTCCCAGCCGAACGCGTCGTACATTAAATTATATTTGGGCGTAGACGAGAGGTACTCGCTGCCGCGGATGACGTGCGTAATGCCCATCAAATGATCGTCTACAACGTTGGCAAAATTATAGGTAGGCAGGCCGTCGCTCTTCAGCAAAATGCCGTCTTCGATGTCCTTAAAATCCACCGTGACCGTGCCGTACACCATGTCTTCATAGCTGCCGCTCCCCTCTTCGGGTACATTTTGGCGGATGACGTACGGTTCGCCCGACGCGAGTTTCGCCTGCACCTCTTCTTTAGAAAGGTGCAGACAGTGTTTATCGTAGCGCCCGACGCCGTTCTCGTCCTTGAGGCCTTCCAGCCTCTCTTTGTCGCAGAAACAGTAATAGGCCCCGCCCAACTCGACCAGCTTTTCGGCATATTCTTTATAAATAGCGGCGCGCTCGCTCTGCACATACGGCCCGCAGGGACCGCCGATATCCGGCCCTTCGTCGTAGACGATGCCCGCGTCCTTCAAGGTGTCGTAAATGACCTGTACCGCGCCCTCGACGAAGCGCTTGCTGTCGGTATCTTCGAGGCGGAGAATAAATTCGCCGCCCTCTTTTTTGGCATACAGATAGCCGTAGAGCGCTGTCCGCAAGTTGCCGATATGCATATAGCCCGTAGGGCTGGGCGCAAACCTTGTTCTTACCTTTTTCATGTTGACTCCTGCAATTTAATTTTCTTTTTTGCGGCTGACGGAAATATGCGTTTCTTTCGCTTCGCGGTCGATGCCGAGCGCCGCAAACCTGTTTGACAAAAAGTAGCTGTAGGGCGCCTCGCCGTCCGCAAAGATCATGCAATCGGAAAGCTGCACGCCGTTGACGCGGCAAATGCGGAAGATCTCTACCGCGGCGGCATCGTCCTCGGCGGACGGCTCGCACTTGCCGCTCGGATGATTGTGCGCCACGATGACTGAAACGGGCTGCACAGAAGCGAGCAGACGGCTCAAATTCTTGGAATAGACGGTGACGCTCTTGTCGTCGCCCCCGCGGAAAGACTTTACGCAGAGCAATGCCCCGCCCGCGCCCAAACAGTAAATCTCCAAAACCTCTTCGCTGCAGTTTTGAAAGCGTTCGGCAGCAAATTCGCGGACTTGCGCGGAACTTTTCAGCCGTTTTACGCCCCTGCCCTCTCGCTCGCGGATGCGCCGGGTCATTTCTCCCACCAAATAGATGAGATCAGCCGTCTTTTCCCCGACACCAGAGATCCGTTCGATCGCGGCCGGCGATGCTTCGAACAACCGCTCGAACCCGCCGAAGCTGTCCAGCAGCTCGTGCGCGATGGTATTGGTATTCTTGCGCGGGAGGGAGTAAAACAGCAGCGCTTCCAGAAGCTCGTGATCGCCGAGCGATTCACCGTGGCGGTAAACTTTTTCTCTCACCCTTGCCCTGTGTCCTTCGTGCATATTTCACCTGAAATTTTAAAACAATGCTAAAATTATTTTACCATATTTCCAAAAAAGTGTATACTATATTTGCGGGATTTCTCAAACGTCCCGCCGGATTTTTTGTCTTTCCAAGAAAAAAGGAGCTGTTCATGAAGAAATACTTGGATGAAATTGTGCGTTCCCTGCAAAAGATAATCGGCTTTGACAGCGCGCTCGCCGCGCCCGAAGAGGGCATGCCCTTCGGCAAGGGCGCGGCGCAATGCCTGCAGGCCTTTCTGTCCCTCGCGGAAGGAATGGGGTTTGAAACCCGCAATTACGACAACTACGCGGGCGAAGTACTCTTCGGAGAAGGGGAAGAATTTGCCATCCTGTGCCATCTCGACGTGGTGCCCGCGGGGGATGGATGGACGCACCCGCCCTTCGGCGGCGACATAGAGGACGGCAGGCTTTACGGCCGCGGCGCCATGGACGATAAGGGGCCCGCCGTCATCTGCCTGTACTGTTTAAAAGCGCTCAAAGACAGCGGCTTTGCGCCCCGAAAAAAAATCAAATTGATCGTCGGCTGCAATGAAGAGAGCGGATGGGCATGTATCGAACATTATAAACAATGCGCGCATATGCCGGATACGGGTTTCTCGCCCGATGCGGATTTTCCGGTGATCTATGCAGAAAAAGGCATCCTGCATTTTTGCGCGGCGTTCCCGATCGCCGGGGCGCCCTTTGCAAAGCTCCGGGGCGGCGAACGCACCAATATGGTCTGTGCATATGCTGCGGCGGAGGGCGTACGGGACACCGAAGGTTTTGCGGCGTTCGGTTTGACATGCGAGGGGCAGACGCTCGCCGCGCACGGCACTGCGGCGCACGCCTCCACGCCCGACGAAGGCGATAATGCGCTGCAAAAGCTGCTCGCCTTTTTTGCAAGACAGAATGCCGACGTAAAACGCGCGTATGACATTTTATTTGCCGATATTCTCGGGCTGAAAGCGCTGCACGATGAAACGGGAGCGCTCACTATGTCGCCCGACGTTGCCGATTATCGGGACGGAATCCTTTACGTTACCACGGACATCCGTTACCCCGCGACGATGCGGCAGACGGACGTGACCGACCGCCTTGACAAAGCGGGCGTGCGATATGAACTTCTGCACTGCCAGCCCCCCCTTTATAACGATAAAAACGGAAGTCTCGTGCGTACATTACTCGCCGTGTATGAAGAGGCAACGGGAGAAAAGGCGGAGCCGATCGCGATCGGCGGCGGCACCTATGCGCGCGCGCTCAAAAACGGCGCCGGATTCGGCCCGCAATTTGCGGACGAGCCCGCCACCATCCATTGCGCGGATGAGTATATCACCCTCGAAAATATCGAAAAATTGGCAAAGATCTACCGCTTGGCGATCGAGCGGCTGACCCGCTGACGCCTCGCGCGGCGCCTTCCGGACGGAAGGCGCTTTTTTCGAGAACGCTTGACGGGAACGGAAAATCCTGTTATACTTTTAAAAAGGAGGGAGAAGGCGATCATGGATATCGTACAGATGAAGTATTTTCTCGCTGTGGCGCGGGAAGAAAATATCTCTAAAGCCGCCGAATATTTGTTTATCACCCAGCCCAGCCTGACACGTCAGATCCAAAATATGGAAAAGGAGATCGGGCGGCCCCTCTTTGTACGGGGCGGCAGGAAGATGACGCTGACCGAAACGGGCATGATGCTCCGCAAGCGCGCGGAAGAGATCGTATCCCTTTATGAAAAGACGGAAGCGGAACTGATGCGCCCTCCCGCTGATATCGCGGGCGACGTCACGATCGGCGGGGGCGAAACGTATGCCATGCGCTTCATTGCCGATACGGCAAAAGAGATGCGCGACGAATATCCGAACGTACGCTTTCATCTGTTCAGCGGCGATATCGCGGACGTATGCGAGCGCTTGGATAAGGGATTGATCGACTTCGGGCTGGTGATCGAGCCGGCAGATCTAACAAAATACGAATCTTTGCGGCTGCCCGTGACCGACCGCTGGGGCATCGTGATGCCCAAGGATCACCCTCTCGCCGCCAAAAGCATACTGACGCGCGAGGATTTGAAAAACGAACCGATCATAAATTCTCGCCACGCGCTCGGCCGCGGCAACGTGGCGGACTGGTTCGGCGACATCGCGGCGCTGAACGTTGCGGCAACGTTCAATTTGCTGTATAACGCCACGCTGATGGCAAAAGCGGGCATGGGACTGGTGCTGAGCATCGACAAACTGTGCGACACTTCAAAAGAGAGCGAACTTTGCTTCCGTCCCCTATCACCTCCGCTCGAATCTCATTTGAACGTGATCTGGAAAAAGTATCAAGTATTTTCAAGTGCGGCCCAGCTCTTTTTAAAACGCTTGCAGGAAAAGCTGCAGAATCAAGAAATTTAACGGACAAATGTCTGCATATTACATAATAAGAGGAAACGGCGGCGCCCCCGCATACAGCGGG
>CAJFGA010000058.1 GCA_904374385.1 uncultured Clostridia bacterium
GTGGTAGCCTTTTCATCGGAAACAGGCAGCGGGAAAGAGGAGATCCTCGCCCTTCTCGACGGCATCGTTGAACGGGCTTCATCCTCGGACAGGGAAGTTGCCGAGTAAAAACCGTTGCTTTTTCCCTCAGACTGTATTATAATGGAATATCAAACATAGGAGTACTTAGTAACGCTCATGGAAAATATTCTTGTGCCTGCGTTTTTAAATACGCCGTGGGGAATGGCGATCTTTGTCATTCTCGACATCGTCGTATTTGTGCTGATCGCTGCGCTCAATTATCGCTGGCTGTTCAAGCGGCTGTTCGACATCATATTTTCGGCAATTTTTCTCGCCGTGTTTTTGGTGTTTTTTCTCATCTTTCTCGCGGCCGACGCCATCTATAACAAGGTAACCAACGCTTATCGGGAATTGTTCGAATCGCGCTATTGCTGCGGCAAAAAGGGCAAAACGATCCGTATCTTCACTTTGACGACCGAGCGCATCTTGCATGACGCGGAGGGGAATCTTCTTCCCGAAAAAGAGCGTATCACGGGTTTCGGTAAATTTTTAAAGGGAAGCGGCTTGAAATATTATCCCATGCTCGTGCACGTCTTTACGGGGCGGATGAGCTTCGTAGGGCCGCTGCCGCTGCCCCTCGCCGATGCGGCGGCTCTGCCGCCTGAACGGCGT
This sequence comes from uncultured Clostridia bacterium, assembly GCA_904374385.1. Classification (GTDB taxonomy): domain Bacteria; phylum Bacillota; class Clostridia; order Christensenellales; family Borkfalkiaceae; genus Borkfalkia. Next base: position 673 of record CAJFGA010000058.1, read on the forward strand.
GCGCGCTTTGCGTTGCGTCCGGGTATCGTCAACTCTCTCGTGCGTTACGGCGGCGAAAAGCTGACTTATGCCGATATGTTCGAAGAGGACGAAGAATATGTTGCGCATGTCAGCCTGTTTCGCGATGTGCTCTTTTTTATGACCCGTTTGGCACAGAAGGTGCGTGGGGAAAAGTATAATTATCTCGGCGAGGTCTCCCAAAAGAGCTATCTTGCCTCCCTTTTGGAACAGGGCGCGATCACGGAAGAAGATGCGGACGCGTTTCGGGCCGACGCCGAAGCGCGCCTGCGCCGCAAGAAGGAAGAGGCGTCAAACAGAAAACTTTTCGAGGAAAATAGGCTCCGTTGACGGAGAGGGCAGGAAGCCGCGGCTTTCTGCCCTGATTTTTACATACGTTATCGCATTTTATTGCAGGAGAAGGCAATGGAACAGCAATCTATGTTTATGAAACAGGCTGATCTGCCCCTTGCGGCGCGCCTGCGGCCGCGCAATCTCGAAGAGTTTGCCGGGCAAAAGCATCTTTTGGGAGAAGGGAAAGTCCTTCGCCGCCTGATCGAAAGCGATCAGATCGGCTCGATGATCTTTTGGGGGCCGCCGGGCGTCGGCAAAACGACGCTTGCCCGCATCATTGCGAACAGGACAAAGGCAAACTTTATCGATTTTTCCGCCGTGACCAGCGGGATCAAAGAGATCAAACAGGTCATGGAACAGGCGGAAAAGAACCGTATATACGGGGAAAAGACCATTCTCTTTGTAGACGAGATCCATCGTTTCAACAAGGCGCAGCAGGATGCCTTTCTGCCCTATGTCGAGCGGGGCAGCATCATTTTAATCGGCGCTACGACCGAAAACCCTTCCTTTGAAGTAAACGGGGCGCTCTTGTCGCGCTGTAAGGTGTTCGTTTTGCAGGCGCTCAAGACGGAAGAACTCGTCGGATTGCTGCGCCATGCGCTGCAAGATGAGCGCGGTTTCGGCAGGCAAAAGATCGAGATCGCGGACGACATTTTGGAAACGATCGCCGTCTTTGCCAACGGGGATGCGCGCAGCGCCCTGTCTACGCTGGAAATGGCCGTTCTCAACGGCGAAGCCGAGGGGGATAGGACGATCGTCACCCGCGAAACGATCGAGCAGTGCACGTCAAAAAAATCTCTTCTGTACGATAAGACGGGGGAGGAACATTACAATCTTATCTCCGCGCTGCACAAATCTATGCGCAATTCCGATCCGGATGCCGCCGTATATTGGCTGGCAAGGATGTTGGAAGCGGGCGAAGATCCTCTCTATATTGCACGCCGCGTCACCCGCTTTGCGAGCGAGGACGTTGGGCTTGCCGATCCGCGCGCTTTAGAGATCGCCGTGGCGGCATATCAGGCATGCCATCTGATCGGCATGCCTGAATGCAGCGTGCATCTGACCGAAGCGGTCGTGTATATGTCGATGGCGCCCAAATCCAATGCCCTGTATACGGCATATGAGAGCGCCAAAAGGGATGCGCTCACCATGCTTGCCGAACCCGTGCCGCTCGTCATCCGCAATGCACCGACGAAGCTGATGAAGGATTTGGAGTACGGCAAGGGTTACCAATATGCACACGATGCGCGGGAAAAGCTGACAGACATGCAGTGCCTGCCCGATTCTTTGGAGGGCAAAGAATACTACCGCCCGACCGAAGAGGGCGTCGAAGGAAAGATTAAAAGCCGCCTTACCGAGATCAAGCGCTGGAAGGCGGAACAGAAGAAAAATAAATGACGAAGCAGGGCGCCCGTTTGTCCGTTCATGGCATATCGGGGCGCTCTTTTTCATATAGTCATAGTATGAATGTTACGGAATTGAAGGCGGGTGAAGCCGGCATCGTGACGGGGATAGAGGCGGACGAAAAGGCGGTTCGCAGGCTCGCCATGCTCAACGTATTTGTCGGGGCGCAGGTCATTCTCGTCCGCCGCGCCCCGTTGGGGGGCGGCGTCATGCTCGAAGCGGGCGGCGTGCGGCTCGCCCTCAGCAAAAAACTCGCCGCGGGGATCCGAATCGAAAAGGAGTGCGCATATGGCCAAAAGAACGCATAACGGCGGGCGCGTTTTGCTTGCCGGCAACCCGAACTGCGGCAAATCTACGCTCTTTAACGCGCTCACGGGCGGGCATGCTAAGACGGGCAATTGGCACGGCGTTACGGTGAGCATGGCGGAAAGAACCGCCCGTTTCTCGGGCGGACAGATGACCGTGGTCGACCTGCCCGGCATCTATACGCTCCTGTCGCCGAATATGGAGGAAGAAATAGCCCGCGGCGCTCTAGAAGGAAAGGACTATGCGGCCGCGCTTGTCGTGGCGGATGCGCTCACACTGCCGCGTTCCCTCAAACTGTTTTATGAGGTCAAAGCCCGCGCGCCCCGAACGCTGCTCGTCGTCACGATGGGCGATCTCTTGCGCAAAAGGGGAGGTTTTCTCGATGCGGAGAAATTGTCTGTCCGGCTGGGAGTGCCCGTCCTATGCGTCAATGCGCACAGCCCGCGCGATATCCGCCGGCTGCGCAATTTTTTGACCGAAAATCTTTTATCCGCGCGCAGCGCGGCCGGTGAAGCGGCGGCGCTTGCGCCGCAAGAGGCGCTTGCCTGTATCTGGTCGGGCGGTGCGTATCGTGAACGTGCGGCAGAAAAGTTTTTATATCATCCTTTCGTCGCCGTGCCGCTCTTTTTTGTGACCTTGCTTGCCGTGTTCTTTTTGGCATTTGCGGATAAAATGCCGGGGGTTCTTTTAAAAGAACTTTTGGAAGGATGGATTTCGGAAGATATCGGCGGCGGGCTTGCGGCGTGGGCGGGCCGCCGCGGCGCGGCGCCCGCAGCGGTCGGCTTTATTTCGGCGTTCTTTTCGGGCGCGGGAATGCTCCTGTCTTTTCTGCCGCAGATCGCTATTTTGTATGTTGCCCTGTTTTTCATGGAGGAGAGCGGCTATATGTCAGCGCTCGCCTTTATGACGGACGGGATCTTCCGCAGGGTGGGGCTGACGGGCAGGGCGGCTTTTTCCATTTTGATGGGGTTTGGCTGTAGCGCCGCCGCTATTTTGACGACGCGCGGATTAGAGAGCAAGTCGGTGCAGAAGCGGGCGATCCTGATCTTGCCCTACATCTCGTGCAGCGCCAAGATGCCCGTGTATCTCGCCGTCGTGTCATCTTTTTTTGTTCATAAGTTTTTTGCGCTTGCGCTCATCTATTTCGGAGGCATTGCGCTCGCGTTCGGCGCTGCATTTTTTTTGAAGGCAGCCCGCCCGGCCGAAGAGGAACTGGTGATGGAAATCGCCCATCTGCAATTTCCGTCCCTGCGGCAGATCGCAAAATCGTTGCTATTTTATTGCAAACAGTTTATAATAAAAATCGCAACCGTCGTTTCTGCCGTGCTCGTCGTCATGTGGTTTCTGCTCTCCTTCGATTTTTCTCTGCATTATGTGGGGGAGGGCGGCGCTGGCAGCATTGCAGAGGCGCTCTGCCGATGGCTCAAATATCTCTTTTATCCCATGGGCATCACCGATTGGCAGGTAGCCCTTTCCGCGTTGACCGGTCTGATCGCCAAGGAGAGCGTGGCGGGCATGCTTTCCGTCTTTTACGGGACAGACCTTTCCGCCGCGATGAGCGCGGCGTCAGCCGTCGCCTTTACGGTGTTTATCATGGCGTGTTCTCCCTGCGTTTCCGCTATCGCGGCGTCCGCAAGGGAATTGGGGGCCAGGGCGGCCGTCGGATATGCGTTCGTGCAGACGGGCATTGCCTTTTTGCTCGCCTACGCGGCGTATGCATTTTTGTCATTCGGCGGCATTTTTGCCGCGCTCTTGGCGGCGGCCGCTTTGGCGTGTGTGCTCGCCGCCGCCATCCGAAATAAACGTGCGGGGAAAAACCGTGAAAAAATTCATCGTTTCCGAGCGGGGAACGCTCAAAGATTTCACAGATGACCATTTTGCGCAGGGATCGTTTGCCCTTTCGCGCCTGCTGCGCGATAAAGACGTGCGCGTCAACGGCGCGAAGGTAAGCAAAAACATCCTCTTGCAGGCCGGCGACGAAATTATCTATTATACAAGCATTAAAGAGGAATCGCGCCCCTTTTACAGTATATTGTACGAAGATGAAAACGTACTGATCGCCGATAAGTTTGCAGGGGTCAATGCGTCGGCGCTCTTTTGTGCCTTGCGGGAAGAGCTCGCCGTAAAATTTATCCATCGGCTCGACCGCAATACATGCGGCGTCATTGCTTTTGCCAAAAACGAAAGGGCGGAGGATGCGCTTCTCGCCGCGTTCCGCGAGCGCCGCGCCCATAAAATTTATGAGACGGTATGTTTTCATCCCTTTCAAAAGAGATCTGCGCTTCTGACGGCGTATCTGAAAAAGGACGCGCAGGGCGCGCGCGTCAAAATTTATTCCGCGCCGCAAAGGGGGGCGGATGAAATCGTCACGGAATATTTCGATGCGGAAAATTTCGGCGAACTTTCCCGCGTGAAAGTCCGCCTGCACAGCGGAAAGACGCACCAGATCCGCGCGCATCTCGCCTTTATCGGGCATCCCGTCGCGGGAGACGAAAAGTACGGCGATGAGGCGCTGAACAGAAAGTATAGGCTCAAGCGGCATATCTTGGTCGCAAAAAAGCTGTCTTTTTCCCTTTCCGGCGCACTGTCTTATTTGAGCGGAAAGGTGTTTCTTTCTTCATTTTCGGCAGAATTGCCGATATTGCCGCAATAGTCCGCGACAGTCGACCGCCCCTCGCGCCGAAGGTGCGAGGGGCGGTCAGTTTATCTTCCGTTTTCCGCATAAGCTGAAAAGATCTCATCCCAAGCGGGAAATTTCCTCTTGAGAGAAACGGGCTTTCCGCTTTGGTCGATAAAGCAGTGGCTGCTCGCGCAGAGCGTGCGCAGCTGCCCTGTCTTGACGTCGCGGATCTCATAGGACAGCTCAAACTTGACGCCCGTATACCGAACCAGCCGTACGGTGATCTCCACCGTTTCCGGAAAGCGCGTCATGGCCTTATATTCGCAAGTCACGGATAAGACGGGACTCAAAATGCCTTCCTTTTCCATCACATCGTAGCCGATGCCCATCTGCTCGAGCATATCTACGCGCGCTTCTTCCATCCAGCGCACATAGTTGGAATGGTGCACGATCTTCATCGTATCCGTTTCGTAATACTGTACTTTGTGCCGATAGAGAATAAGGGGCATGACCGTACCTCCTGTTACTCTATTATAACACGCGCAAAGGGAACTGTCAACGGTAAAATCGGCTCGATTCTGTTGACGGAGCGCCCGCTTTGTGCTACAATTTTCCTATGAAAAATTATGATGATATCGTAAGTTTATCCAAAGAATACGGCATCCATGCCGAGTATAAGAGCGATGCCTTTTATCCGGTATTTCGGGAAAATATAAAGGGAATGCGCATCCTCGTGCTGACGGACGAAAACACCGTCCGTTACGGCGCACCATTTGCGCAGGCCCTCGCCGCGCGCGGAGTGGACGCGGTCCTGTATACGATCCCCGAGCGCGAGCCGGTCGCGGACGAAAAGACATGCGCCCTTGTCGCGAAAAAATTGCAGGAGTGCGATTACGCGCTCGCCGTCGGCGCGGGTACGCTCAACGACATCGCGAAGTATATCACCTTTCGTGCGGGAAAAAAGTGCGGCGTATTGGCGACGGCGGCCAGTATGGACGGCTTCACTTCGGGCGTAACGCCCCTCATCAAAAAAGGGTTTAAAATCACCGAAAATGCGCACACGGTCAGCGATATTTTGATCGATTATGATGTTCTGTGCGCCGCGCCGAAGATCATGACGGGTGCCGGGGCCGGCGATATCCTTGCGAAATTCTGTTGTTTGACCGACTGGAAGATGTCGCATCTTTTAACCGGAGAAGAATATAGTGAAGAGGCCGCCACCCTCATGCGCGTCGCGCTCGATCAATGTGTGGAGAATATCGGCAGCATTGAACGGTGCGGCAGGGAGGGGATCGATGCCCTGATGCGCGCCCTGCTGATTTCCGGCTATGCGATGGTCATCGCCGGCAACTCACGCCCCGCAAGCGGCGCGGAACATCACATGTCGCACTTTTTGGAGATGGATTTTCTCCGCCGCGGCGAGCATATCCCTCTGCACGGCATCAAGGTAGGGCTAGGCACGATGGTCTCCCTTGCAATGTATAAGCGCGTGGCGCGCGTTCCGGAAGGGTTTGCAGGAAAAGAGACCGTCATGCGATTGGCCGAACCCCTTCCCGAACCGGGATGGGTCGCCTCCGTCTTGTCCTCGCTCGGCTGCCCGACTAAATTTTCGCAGATCGGCGTTTCCGAGGACACCGTGCGCGACATGCTCTTTCAATGCTACAAGATCCGCGATCGCTTTACGATCATGACTTTGTATCACAAGTATGATTTGATGAGGGGAGCGGCGGATGAATTGATCGCGCAGTTTTATTGAGGAGGCCTTTATGTTCAGCGGCGTTTCTACGGCGTCCCTTTTTTTAAGGGAGTACAATGAAGATGCGCTCACCGTTTTGAACGGGTTAGGCGTAAAAGCGACGGAAATTTTTTTGACGACCCTGTCCGAATATACGGAACCGTTTGCGCAGTTGCTGCGCGCGCGGCGGGGCAAACTCAAAGTCAATTCGGTGCATTTGCTCAATACCCAATTCGAGCCGCAGCTTTTCGGCGCGCATCCGCGCGCCAAGGAAGACGCGTTTAAAATTTTGGACGGAGCGATGGCATCCGCGCATATATTCGGAGCGGAGCGTTATACCTTTCACGGCATTACCCGACTAAAGAAGAATTCATCTCTGCCAGATTTTGCAAAAATGGGTAAAAGTTTTCAAGAGATCGCCGATTGCTGCGCGCTGCACGGGGTCAAACTTTGTCTGGAAAACGTACATTGGGCGTTCTATAACGAACCGGGCATTTTTCGAAGGGTGAAGGAATACTGTCCCGATCTTTTGGGCGTGTTTGACGTCAAACAGGCGCGCCTTTCTTGCTATCCGTACCAGATGTATATCAAAGACATGGAAGGCTGTATTTCTCACGTCCATCTTTCTGACGTCAACGAGCGCGGGAAAATTTGTCTGCCCGGCAAGGGGATCTTTGACTTTGAAGAATGTTTCAAGCGGCTCAAAGATGCCGGTTTTGACGGAGCGGCGCTCATTGAAGTGTATGCCAACGACTATGGCGATTATAAAGAGCTGAAAGAATCTTGCGACTATTTGGACGAGATCATCTATAAGATCGGATGATCCCGTCCCTCTTTTTTGTGTTGCGGATATAGGACGCCGAGCATGGCCCGCAGGGGCAGGGGCGCGCGGTAGCCGCGCTTGCGCAGGGTACGCACAAAGTGCAGGGGCGCCTTTTCTGCAAGGGCGACCCAAACCGCCATGTTTTCTTTTTTCAGGCGGATATCCAGGTCGGCGAGCGCCGCTTTGTCGCTGGCTGCGGCCAGTTTCCCGTAGAAAGAAAGCCATTCCGTGCAGACAAAGCGGAAGGCAAAGCGGTATCTGTTTGCCGCCAAAAGGGGTTTGGCTTTATCAAAGTAAGAGAGCAGCGCAACGATATCGCCCTCATCCGCACGGCGCCGGGTATTTCGCCGGCGGAACACGAGCGGCAGGCTTACGGCGCTTTCCGCGAACAGCAGGGGCGCAAATGTTTCCGCATATCCGGCGCACAGGCCCGCCGCCTTTTCCGCAATGCCGCGCCTGACGGCGCAATGTTCCGGAAGCGGCCGCATGCCGTTGAGGACGGCGGTGAGCGGATCTTCCGCCCCGCCCTTTTCGTGCTTTCCGAAAAAGACGGCATCCTCTTGGGCGCTCAGCAAAAATTCGAACAGCGCCGCTGCGGCGGGCGCGTCCGGCAGCTCGGCTCCGCTGACCCGCACGACGTAACGGCCATGATATAGCCCGCGATCGGGAAGAACGGCGATCTCCCTGTTTTGCGGCAGGGGCAAAATGGGCGATTCGTTCCCCGCAAAGGCGATTTCCGCCCGCGGCGGGAGGGCCGCCAAAAAGGGCGCAAGTTTTTGTCTGTCGGCGCTTTCCGCGCCATGAAGGATCACGGTGACGGGCGGCTGCGGAGTATCTTGGGACGGTTCGTCTGCCGCTTTCTTCCTTTTGAATAGGGGCATCGGTTTTCTCCTGCCATCTGTTTTCGGGCAATATCATACCACAAAAACGAAGAATTTTCAAGCCTTACCGATTCATGCCCCGCGCACGGTTGCAATTTTTGTCAAAACGTGATAAAATACATGCTATGTTCGAATGGAAGGGGATCTGCGCCGCGGGCGCAGTGTTCGATCTTGACGGCACACTCATCGACAGCATGGAGATTTGGCGCGAGATCGATGAAGAATTCTTTGCCAAGCGCGGCATGCCCGTGCCGGCGCACTATCAAGAGGACATTGCGCACCTCGGTTTTCGCGATGTTGCGGCGTTTACGGTCAAAAACTATCTTCCGCATGAGCGGGAAGAAGATATGATCGCAGAATGGAATGAGATGTGCCGCCAAAAGTATGGCGCGAAGGGAAGCGGAAAGTATTTCAAGCCGGATGCGCGGCGCTTCGTCCTTTCACTTAGGGGGCAGGGGGTAAAATTGTGCGTCGCGACGGCATCCTCGCCCGAACTGTTTGTTCCCGCGCTCAAAGAGGGGGGCATCTACGGCGCATTCGAAGGTTTCTTTACGGTAGACGATGCGGGCAGGAATAAGAGCTTTCCGGATATTTTTCTTATGGCGGCTGAGCGATTGGGGTTGCCTCCTGCGGATTGCGTCGCGTTTGAGGACAGTTTGACGGCGCTGCGCGCTGCCAAACGCGCGGGCATGCAGACGGTTGCCGTATACGACAAGTCTTCTGAAGGACAGACAGAATCGCTCAAAGCGGAGGCGGATGCCTTTGTATACGCTTTCAGCGAATTTTTTGAAATCGATCAAAAAAGAGGAATTTAACGATGTATCAATCTAAATTGACGCTCATGGAAACGGAAAAGGCAGTCAAATATCTCAAAACGGTGTTTGAAAAGGAACTGTCAGAAGCGCTCAACCTGACCCGCATCAGCGCGCCGCTGTTCGTCACGCGCGAGAGCGGGCTCAACGACGATTTGAACGGCGTCGAGCGTCCCGTATCGTTCGAGATGAAGGCGACGGGAAAAACGGTCGAAGTTGTGCACAGCCTCGCCAAATGGAAGCGGTTCGCGCTGAAAAAATACGGGTTCCAAAAGTACAGCGGTCTGTACACCGATATGAATGCGATCCGCCGCGACGAAGCGCTCGACAACATGCATTCCATATACGTCGATCAATGGGACTGGGAAGAGGTTATCGGCAGGGAAGACAGAAACATTGATTTCCTCAAAGCGACGGTGCAAAAGATTTACGGCGCGCTCCGCCGCACGGAAGATGCGGTCTGCGCCGCTTATCCCGCGCTGGAAAAATTTATGAGCGAAGAAATTTCTTTCGTTACCACCCAACAGCTGGAGGATCTGTATCCCGCATGCACGCCCAAAGAGCGGGAAACGGCATACGTCAAGGCACACGGCGCCGCGTTTATCATGCAAATCGGCGGCAAACTGCGCTCGGGGCAGAAGCATGACGGCAGGGCGCCCGATTATGACGATTGGTCTTTGAACGGCGATATCGTGCTCTATTATCCCGTACTCGACTGTGCGTTCGAGGTGTCTTCCATGGGTATCCGTGTGGACGAAGAGACGCTCGTCGCCCAGTTAAAAGCGGAAAATTGTCTGGAAAGGCTGCAGAGCCCCTTCCATAAGGCGCTCGCCGCCGGCGAGATGCCCGTCACGATGGGGGGCGGTATCGGGCAGTCGCGCCTGTCGATGTATTTGCTCAACAAGATGCACATCGGCGAGGTGCAAGTATCCCTTTGGGATGAAAAGACGGAAGCCTATTGCAGCGAAAACAATATAACGCTCATGTAAATTTAGAACGAACAGCCGTGGC
>CAJFGA010000059.1 GCA_904374385.1 uncultured Clostridia bacterium
ACAACCGCTACGGCAAACGCAAACCCGATGCCGATCCCGATGAAATAACTGCGCAGCGCGGAAGCGTCTTCCGTCTGAAAAGCAAAGGGCATCAGCACGCATGCCGCAGGAGTGAGCAGCAAAGCCGCGATCCCAAAAAACAGCGTAGCGGTACCGTGCGCGAACAAGTACACAAAAGAACACACCTCGCCGGCAATCCAGCACACAAAAAAACCGATGCGCAAACGACGGCGGCGGGAAGGCTGTTTCGCGCAGAAGAACAATATAAAAACTGCTAGGTTTGCCGCGGCGGCAGCGATCTCAAGTATCCCTTTCAACAAAATGACCGCGGCATTATTCGAATAGGACAGTAAAAGAGACGCCGTATACAGCCCGGCATACACCCATAGCAGCAGACGCAGCGCCTTTGCCGCCGGTACCGTTTCGAGCACCTCCACGCGATGCTTTTCGGACGGAACGGAGCCGTTCTCCTTGGCAGGCATAAATTTGCGCGGCGCGGTAATGCCCAGCAATTCGTCCGTCGTCACACCGAAATACGAGGCGAGCCGGGAGAGGGTGTCCAGATCGGGCTGAGAGATCCCCCTTTCCCAGTTGGACACCGTCTGATATGTAAAATGCAGTCTGTCCGCCAGTTCTGCCTGCGTCAGTCCGCGCGCGGCGCGCAGCGCGGCAATGTTTTTTCCGAGTTGATTCTCCATCCGTTTCATCTTCTCCCCCTTCTGTATCCATTATAGCGGCCCGTCGTGCCCTTGTCAATACCGCAGCCCTTTTTCTCTTCTCAAAAAAATATTGAGTGGCATCGGCCTATTGCTTTTTCTCCGCATTTGCGCTATAATAGAGCATATCGCATGCGGCGCCGGCCCTTTTACGCTGCCGCCGCACATCACGCCATGATCGGAGGGCTCTATGCCACAGGACGCTTTTACATTGCGGCACATTGCGCGCGAATTGCATGCCGCGCTCGCGGGCGCAAAGGTCAATAAGATCATTCAGCCTTCGCGCGACGAGGTCGATCTCATCGTATACGCCGGCGGCAGGACGCGCAAACTTATCCTGAATACGAACGCATCCTTTGCGCGCGCCTGCATCTCTGACGCTCCCCGGCAGGCGCCCGAAGTCGCCCCCAACTTCTGTATGCTGCTCAGAAAACATCTGTCCGGGGCGACCTTGCTCGAAGTCAAACAGATCGCTTTCGAGCGCATCCTATCCTTTACATTTGACTGCGCGGGCGAATTTTCCCGCGCGCGGCGCATACTGTATGCGGAGATCATGGGCAAGTATTCCAACCTCATTTTGACCGAAAACGGCACGGTGACGGGAGCGCTGAAGATCTCTTCCCTGCAGGAAAATTTTAAACGAGTGCTCTTTCCCGGCGTCAGATACGCTCTTCCCGACCCGCAGGACAAAGCCGACCCCGCCGACAGGCAGGCGCTCGCCTCTTGCCTGGCCGCCTGCACGGGCGACCTTGCGGACTTCCTGTTCGCGCATGTAGCCGGCCTCGCCTATCCCACCTGCCGCCTCATCTCCGAGGGGGCGCCGCAAAATGCGGACGCGCTGCCCGCCTATGTTTACGATTATATCTTTTCGGACGAAACGGCGCCCGCCGTCGAGCGCGTCGGCGGCGAAGCGAAAGACTTTCACGCGCGCTTTGCCGGCGGCGAAAGGTACGAAACCGTCAATGCCGCGCAGGACGCATATTATACCGAACGGGAAAACAAAAGGGATTTTTCCGAAAAGAAAAGAAAGCTCGAAAGCCTGCTGCTCTCCCGCAAAAAAAAGGAAGAAAAAAAGCTCGGTATCCTGCTGGATCGGGAACGGGAATGCGGCGACATGGATAAAAACCGTATTTTCGGAGAATTGATCACCGCCAACATCTACGCCATCCCGAAGGGCGCGGATTTCTGCGAAGCGGTCAATTATTATGAGGAGAGCGCCCCCGCCGTGCGCATCCCGCTCGACAAAGCACTCACCCCTCCGCAAAACGCGCAGAAATATTTCAAAAAATATAACAAGCAAAAGCGGACGCTCGCAGCGATCGCGCCCCAAAAAAGGGAAGCGGAAGCAGACCTCGATTACACGGCGAGCGCCCTCTCCTCCCTCGCGCGGGCGGAAAACATGCTCGATTTGGCGGAGATCGAAGAGGAAGTGCGCGCCGCCGGTCTGCTGCCTCCCGAACCGAAAAAGAAAAAAGCGGCGGCGCCCATCCCCTTCCGCGCCTTCCGCATCGGCGGATTTTCCGTCTTTGCGGGTCGCAACAACGTGCAAAACGACCGCCTTCTGCGGGAAGCCCAGCCCTCCGACCTATGGCTGCACGCACAAAAATACCACAGCGCGCATGTCATTGTGCGCGCAGAGGGGAAAAAGGTGCCCGATCCCGTTTTGCTTGCGGCCGCGGAGATCTGCGCCTATTTTTCGGACGGCAAGGCGGGCGACAAGATCCCCGTCGATTATTGCGCGCGGCGCTTCGTCAAAAAGCCGCCCAAGGCAAAAGCGGGATTCGTCCTGTACACCGACTTTCAAACTTTACTCGTGACGCCCGACCGCCATGTGAAAGATGAGATCCTATAATAAATTACGGCAAAAGGGCGGCGCAATGAACGGCGTCGTTCCGCCCTCTTTATAAGTTTCCTTTCATCGGCAAGATCTTTCTCGCGCAATCGGCGACGCCCCTCTCGATACGGTCAAAAAACCTCCGCATGATGCGGAGGTTTTTTTGCCATTATTCTTTTTCAGGCGAGATAGGCTTCGTGCCGCACGCCACCGTTAGAATTTGCCGTAAGGTTATATTCCACGGAAAATTGTAAAACAATGAAAATTTTTTCATTTTAACTTCATTGCGGCAGCGGTAAATTGACGGGCGCCTGCGATGTTTTCCGCAGGCGCCCGTGCGCGCAATTTTATTCTTTCCAGCAAAAATTTTTCTTCCCCGCCCCCAATTCAAAGTGATATTTGACGATGCCGAGGTCGATATCCCCGTAAAAACCGCCCGTACGCTCGGCAAGAACTTCGTTCTGTCCGAATAGGGCAAAACGAAATTTCTGCTGATTGACCGCCGTCGGGGCGAGCAACGCGAACTCTACGCCGCGCAAAAACCAGTCGGGCGGGTCATTTGCCGCCGCCACATCGGCAAAAGTTTTGCCCTTGTGCGGCACGCCCTGCGTCTGCCCGTGTCCGATCGCGATGACGCAGACAAGTTTTTCTCCCCTTTGCAGGCCTGCCGCCCTTTTGGCCTTCCCTTTTCCGAAGGAAAGCGCCACCCAACAGGTATTCAGGCCGAGCGTCTGCGCCTTCAAGACCAATCGTTCGCCGTAATATCCGGCACGTTCATTGAGGTCTTCCGCCGGAGCCCCTGCGATCGCCAAATAATTCGCCGCACCCAAAAACTTGCCGTATTTTGCAAGAAAACTTTGAAACGCTTTCGGCTCATTTTGCACCAAACGTATCGCAAGATTTCCTTCCGCATTGCAGGCGTCGATCTCTTGCCGCAATGCACTGCCTTCCTCTTCTCCGATGGGCGCATCCGTATAGGCGCGCACCGCATGGCGGGCATAGACCGCCTCTTCCAATGTCATAAAATTCACTCCTTTTCGGATGCGATGCAATGCCCGTACGGATAGCCCTCTTCATCCGCGCGCTTGACCGTATCGGAAATTTCCGAAAACAGCGCGGCAAGCCTGCCCCACAGCGCAGCGTTCGCATCCAAATAATAATAATTTTTCGTTCCTTCTTTCAAAACGGAAACCAATCCGGCCTCTTTCAAAATGGCAAGGTGATGCGTTGCCGAGGGGCGAGACATATGCGCGCTCTCCGCCACGGCGCGCACGCGCAGCCCCTTCTCCGGGGTCTGCAGCAATGCGAATACGATGCGCATGCGCGCCTCCGCCCCGATCGCGGCGAGCGCCTTTGTGCACGGCGCCAATTTCTCCGCCAGGCGCCGCTTTGCCTCTACACATTCGTTCATATCCGTTCTCCGTTTTTTTCTATTATAGCATATTGCCGGCAGAAAAAATCTTCGGGAAAGAAAATCTATCCCGAAGCCCTATTTCTTTTTTCCATAGAAAAATTGACGAGCCGCTCGCCCGCCCTCTCGACGATGTTTTCGCGCAAGCAAAGGTAACCGCGCCGTTCAAAAAAACCGCGCGCCGTCAGCGACGCGTCTACCGTAAAAACGGGCGCCGCACTTTCCCCTTCCAATGCGTCGGCGAGCGCCGCCGCGATCCCGCGGCGCTGGTACTCCCTGTGCACATACAAACGATCGAAATAGCCGCCGTCCGTCATATCCGCAAAGCCGACGATCTTTCCGTTCTCCTCCGCCACAAGAGCGCGCCTGTTTCCGAAAAAAGACTGCGTCCACGCGCCGACATCCCTCTTTCCGATCCATGCCTCGATCTGCCGCGGCGTATAATCTTCCGCACAGACCCCGCGCACCGTATCGCAAAAAAGGCGCAGCGTTTCTTCTCCGTCCTCCGCAATCATAGCCCGTATCCGCATTTTTCCTCCTTCCCAAGGGGGTACTTTTCCGCCTCGGCGCGGGTCGGGATGGACTGCGCCGCCCCTTTGCGCGTGCAGGCGATGCTCGCCGCCTTGCTCGCAAATGCCGCGGCCTCTTGCAGGCTTTTGCCGCGCGCCAGCTCCGCGGCCAATCCTCCGCACAGCGTATCGCCCGCCGCGGTCGTATCCACCGCCTTGACGCGGATACAGGGGAAAACTTCGCTCCGCTCCCCTTCCGCGATCTCGTAGCCCCGGCTGCCCAGCGTAGTCAAAATCACCTTTGCGCCCGCGGCAAACATCCGCTCTTTTCCGCCGAAAATTTCCAATTCGCTCTCGTTGGGCGTCACAATATCGGCATAGGCAAAGTACGCCGCAGCTGCGGGATCTGCGGGTGCGGGGTTTAGAATGGTCAGCAGCCCCTTCTCCTTGGCTTTTCGCAGTCCGTATCCGATGACGGGCACGGGATTTTCCAACTGCGTCAGATAGATATCCCCCGCCCGCGCATGCTCGAGCGCGCGGTCAATGTCCTCTGCACACAGGCAGGCATTCGCCCCGCGATCGAGGATGATCCTATTTTCACCGCTGGTAACGAGAATGACGGCGATCCCCGTCGTAATATTTTCCGCCCTCCGCACGAAGCGGGTGTCCGTACCGGCGGCGCGCAGGTTTTCGATCAGTTTCTCGCCGAAGGAATCGGCGCCGACGCAGCCGCACATATACGCTTCCGCGCCCAACTTTCCCGCGGCGGTCGCCTGATTGGCGCCCTTCCCTCCGCAGTTGGTCATAAAATTGCCGCCCGTCAGCGTTTCGCCGCCCTTCGGACAATAGGGTGCATGGATGCACAGATCCATATTCAAACTGCCCGCAATAAATACCCTCTTCATCTCTCCTCCGTCTTTCGGCGCATGCGGCATACAGGGCGCTATTTTGCGCTCTCCGCGCCCGCAAACTGTGAATTATATAAATTATAATAGAATCCCCGCTTTTCCATGAGCGCGGCATGCGTGCCCTGTTCGATGACCGACCCGTTATTCATCACCAAAATGAGATCCGCATCGAGAATCGTCGAAAGGCGGTGCGCCACGATAAAGCTCGTTCTTCCCCGCATGATCTTGCGGAATGCCTTCTGGATGCGCATCTCCGTCATCGTGTCGATATTGCTCGTCGCCTCATCCAAAATGAGCATGGGAGGATCGACGAGCATGACCCGCGCGATGCAAAGCAGCTGTCTTTCCCCTTGCGATATATTCACATTCCCCGTGAGCACCGTGTCGTACCCGTGTTCGAGATTGCGGATGAAAAAGTCGCAATAGGCCGCTTTGGCTGCCTCTTCGATCTGCGCGCGCGTCGCCTCTTCCGCGCCGTAGGCGATGTTATAGGCGACCGTTTCCCCCGACAAAAAGCTCTCCTGCAACACCATGCCGAATAGTTTTCTGTATTCGTCCAGCGGAATGTCGCGGATATCGATGCCGTCCACGGTGATCCTGCCCCTGTCCAGATCGTAAAAGCGCATCAAAAGGTTGATGAGGGTCGTCTTGCCGCATCCCGTGGGGCCGACGATCGCGATCTTGCTGCCCGCGCGCACGCTGACGTTCAGATCTTCTATGAGCGACTTTTCGGGCGAATAGGAAAAGAAAGCGTGCTCAATTTCGATATCGCCGCGGCATACGGCGATATGCCTTTCCCCCTCCAACCGTTCGCCCGGCTCGTCGATGACTTCAAATACGCGCGCCGCCGAAGCAAACGAATTTTGCAGTTGCGTCACCACATTCGAGATCTCGTTGAAGGGCTTCGTGTACTGATTGGCGTAATTCAAAAACACGGACAGTTTGCCGACGCTGAAAGCGCTCAGAGAAACGGCGCCGAGCGCGAGGGTGCCGCCTTCGCTCAATATGCAGAAAACGCAGCCGAGCACTCCCACGAACGCCGTGATGATGGCGTTGACAAAGCGCGTGCTCGGATTTGTGAGCGCAGATGCGTACTGCGCGCGCCAGCCGATCTCATTGAGCCTGGCATTGATCCCTTCGAACTTCTTTTCCGAATACTCCTCTTCGTTGAAAAGGATGACCGTCTTTTGCCCGCCCAGCATCTCTTTGGCGTGCGCGACCAGTTCGCCCTGTACGCGCACCTGTTTTTGAAAGAGCTTGAATGTCCTCTTCGTGATGACCGCCGCGACGAACAGGGAAAGGGGCGTCAGCACGACGACCACGAGCGCAATGATATAGTTGACGACGAACATGACGACGAGTGTCGCCAAGATGGTCATTACCCCCGTAAAGAGCTGCGCCGCCCCCTGCAACAGGCCGTCGGTGATCACGTCGACATCGTTGACGATGCGCGTCATCACATCCCCCTGCGCATGGGAATCGATATATTTTGCGGGCACAGCGGTGAGCTGTTCGAAGGCGTCGCGGCGCAGATCGCGCACCAACTTGTAACACAAACTGTTGACGCAGTTATTGAGCAGCTTTTGCGATGCAAAGCAGACGAGTACGCTGCCCGCAAACGCCCCCACCATGACAAAGACAGTCGAAAAATCGACCTGCCCGATCCCCGGCATCGCGTCGATCGCCTCGCCGTAAAGCACCGGTCCCGCGAGCGTGAACACTACATATAAAATACTGAAGATGACCGCGCCCGCCACATATGCACGGTAAGGACGGACATAAGCCATGAGGCGTTTGACGAGCCCCGCCTGCAATTTCTTTTTTTCCTTCATCCTTCTGCCCTCGTCTGTGAATCGCATATTTCCCGATACAGCGGGCAATGTTCGTACAGCTCGCCGTGCCTTCCGCTGCCGACGATCTTTCCGTCCTCAAGCACGAAAATCGTATCCGCGTTCATGATGGAGGAGGCGCGCTGCGAAATGATGACGGTCGTCATTCCCTTCAGCGCCGCGATATTGGCGCGCACTCTTGCGTCCGTCGCAAAATCCAGCGCCGAACAGCTGTCGTCTAAAATGAGGATCTCGGGCTTCGCTGCGACGGCGCGCGCGATGGTCAGGCGCTGACGCTGTCCGCCGGAAAAGTTCTTGCCGCCCTCTGCGACCTTTTCGTCCAATCCGCCTTTTTCGTATACGAAATCATAGGCGCACGCCACTTTGAGCGCCTCGTCGAATTGTTCGTCCGTAGCCCGGTCGTTCCCCCAAAACAAGTTGGAGCGCACCGTGCCCGAAAAGAGCGCGGCGTTCTGCGGCACAACGCCGAACAAAAAGCGCAGTTCCTTCAAATGATAGTCGCGCACATCCCGCCCGAAAATCTTCACGCTGCCCACGGAAGCGTCGTACAGGCGCGGCAGCAAATTGACGAGCGTCGACTTCCCGCTGCCCGTACCGCCGATAATTCCGACCGTCTGCCCGCGCCCGACGGCAAGAGTAATATCCCGCAGGGAATACTGATCGGTGCCCGCATAGGAAAAACTGACCCCCTCCATCTCGATCGCGGGCGCTTGAAAATCGGGCTCGCAGCCAGGGCCGTCCTCAATGCAGGAGCGCATATCGAATACCTCGCTGACGCGGTGCATGGAAGCATTCGCCTTGGTAAACAGAGACACGAGGTTAGAGATGACGATCATCGCATTCAAAATCTGCGTCATATAATTGATGATTGCGATGATATCGCCGTTTGTCAGCCTGCCGTCGTTTACTTGGTAACCGCTCATCAGCAGTATGACCGCCACGCCGAAATTGACGATGGCAAAGGTAAGCGGATTGAGCCAGGCAGATATTTTGCCTATGACGATGGAATTTTCGAGCATATCTTCCGCCGCCCGGTCAAAGCGGGCGCGTTCCTTTTCGCGGTTGGCAAACGCCCGCACGACCCGCGCGCCCTCCAAATTTTCATTGGTGATCTGGGTGAGGCGGTCGAGCTTTTTTTGGTTTTTGGTATAGTACGGCACGCTCTTTTTCATGATGATCCACAAAACGAGCGCAACCAGCACGGACGCCGCCGTGACGACCAACCCCGCCCGCCAGTCGAGCGCCAGGCAAAGGATAATGGATCCGGCCGCAATGAAGGGGGAGCGCACGACAAGGCGGATCGTCATCGCGACGGCGCTCTGCATCTGCGTCACATCGTTGGCGACGCGCGTCACGAGAGAGGCGGCGCCGACTCTGTCGATCTCCCTGTACGAGAGAGTATCGATATGGCGGAACAGTGCATTGCGCACGTTGGTGCCGAAGCCCTGCGAAGCGATGGACGCGCTCCGCTGGCAGAACACGGCGCAGCCGAACCCGACCGCCCCCATAGCGAGCATCAGCGCCCCGCCCCACAGCACATAGCTTATATCGGCATTTGCGACGCCGATATCGATGACATTCTTCATCACGAGGGGCACAAGCAGCTCCAAAAGCGCCTCGAACCACTTGGAAAGCGCGCCGAAGATGCACGATGCTCTGTATTTTTTTAGATAAGGCAAATATCTTCCGATCACGTTAAACCTGCTTTTAAATATTTCTCTGTCTATTATAGGCGGAAATCGCGTTTTAGGCAAGCGAAATGCCCAAACGGCCGGCAAAAGCCCTTCCATTTTTGGAAAATTTTTTCAAATAAATGCAGCGCGGGCGCATAAAATAGGCGGACGGGCGCAAATTAACGGTATCAGAACGGGAGGTAAATAATGAAAAAGAAATTTTTATTGTTGTTTTTGGTGCTCGCCCTCGCGCTGACGGCGGCGGGCTCGGTCATTTCGGCTTGTGCCGAACAAGAGTGCGGCACGCCCGCCCTGCAAAATCAGCCGGAGGAACCCGCGAAAGAAAAGAGCGCAAGCCGGCAGAGCGAAAGTGCAGATCCTGCTTCGCCTGCGGAGCAAGACGGCTCCGCACCGCAAGAGGGCGATCGTCCGGCGCCTCCGCGCCCCATGCCGCGCGCGGAAGGCGAACACCGCCCCGCACACACTGCCGTATCCGTGACGGGATGCGGCAAAGTGACGGTCCCCGCAGACGCTGTGCAGTTGAGCTTCCGCATCCGCATCCTTTCGGACAGCTTCAAAGAGGGTCAGGCACGCCTTTCCGAGGCAAAATCGGCCCTGTTCGATGCGGTGCGCGGCGTGTGTGAAGCGTCCGGAGACGGTTTGCCCGGCGGAGATTCCCACCGCCCCGTCTCGGACGGGACTGCGGGCGGCTATGAGTTTACTTCGTTCGTCTGCGTAAAACTCACCGACGCCGCCAAAGCGGAAGAAGCGAAAAACGCCGCGGAGGGCACGGGAGCCGTGCATCTGTATACCTACTATCTGCTCGAAAACGAGAGCGAGGCCCTAAAGCAGGCGCTTTCCCTCGCCCTGCAAGACGCCGCCGGCAAGGCAGAAACTCTGCTCGGGCAGGCGGGAACGCTCCTGCGGCTGCACGAAGAATGCAGCTGGCATAGCGCCGCCGACGAGCCGGGGCAAATCACGGTATACGCCAACGTGCGCGCAAAGTATGCGGCAGCACAGCAATAAATCCCTATACACGACGAGCGGCAAAGCGTACCGTTCATAAAAAACGTCGAGGCGCAGAGGTTCATTTCTCTGCGCCTTCGCTCTTCTATTGCCGACTCACAACAGGATACAAATGACACCGCCCCGCCCCTCATTGACGATGCGCGTCATGGTGCGGCGCATCTTTCGGCGCACCTCCTCGCTCATGCTGCCCGCCTTCGCGTCCAGCCCCTCGCGCACCATATCTTTGAAGGTCCTGCCGAACAGTTCCGTATTCCACAGGCTTTCCGGATCTCTTTCATAATTTTCGATCATGCCCCGCACGATCTCTTCGCTGCGCGCCGCATCTCCGATCAC
>CAJFGA010000060.1 GCA_904374385.1 uncultured Clostridia bacterium
CGCGATCGTCGCGGGATCCGGAGGCGAATGTCAACGAGTCAAAGCGGAGGCTTCCTTTGAAGGCACGGAAAGCGAAGGTCATGCGCCCAAAAGCTGCCCCTTGAGGGGCTGACACCGAAAGTGACAAAGCAAACAAAAAGGCTTTCCTCCTCAGGGGGAAGCTGTCGCCGAAGGCGACTGATGTGGGGGATAAATTAGCCCCTTATCCGCCGCAAGCGGTTCTCTTTCTCCCGCCGGGGGACGGAAAATAAAATACATGAACGATCCTTCCAGACGGGGAAGGCAAAAGGTAAAATAAGCGAATATTTTCCAAAAAAGAGGAAGGCAAAGGAAAGGGGTAGACGAGACGATTATTCCGTATGTACGCCGATAATGTGTAAAAAGCGCGCCCTTTCAAAGGTATAGGCGGTCAGCGGCTTATCAAAAGCGTCGTATGAGTGCGTCGCCACGAGGGGCGTACCGAAGAAAAAACCGCTCACAAGGCAAGTATGATAAAAGTCACCCGTTTCCCGCCCGAGTTGGATCACATCGCCGAGGCGCAGGTTGCGCATAGCCGTTTCTTCAGCAAAAGGCCCTTCGCTTTGATTTTGAATCAAAAAATTATATAAAAATTCCACGCCCGTCCAAGACGCCGTCCGTGCATTCACATTTTGGTAGAACCATCCCGTGACGGGTGTAAAATTCATGACGCCGCCGCCCGCATATAAGCATTGCGAAACAAAGTTGGTGCAATCTCCGCCGATGCGGGAAAAGTCGTAAAAATCTGGATTGCGGCGGAATGCCCACATTTTTGCGTAGACGATTGCTTTCTCGCGGTCATAACCGATCGTTCTCATAGTTTTACCATATGCGGCGAGCCGCCTTCATGGTGCGCCTTTATATAGAGATCTCTTGCAAAACTATGAAAATTATGCTATAATCCTTGCAAAAGAGCGCAGGCCGTATGGCCGGTAAGCGGGATAAAAGGGGAGGCAAACGGCATGGCTTTTCATAAAATAGATTTGCATGAATGGGATAGGGCGGAAGAGTTTTTCCATTTTACAGAGGCGGCGCCCTGTTCCTTCAGCTTTTGCACCGATCTCGAAATGACGGCACTATACCGCCGTGCAAAAGAAGGCGGGATAAAGTTTTTCCCTCTCTTTTTACATTGTTTGAGCGCGGAAGTCAATGCGCGCAGAGAATTTCGCATGCACGAGAACGGCGCGGGCGAATTGGGTTGGTTCGACACGGTCAATCCCTGTTATACCGTCTTTCACGAAGAGGATCATCGTTTTTCCGATGTCTGGACGGAATTCGACGGCGATTTTTCCGTTTTTTATGCGAGATATTTGCGGGATACAGAGAAATACGGCGGCCCGAAACGGAAGCCGGCGAAACCCTATCAGGACGAAAATCTATTTAATGTTTCCTGTATACCCTGGGCGCGTTTTACGGGATTCAGCCTGGATCTGCCGAAGAGCACCCGCTTTTTCTCCCCGATCTTTACGATCGGAAAGTTCTTTGAGCGCGACGGCAATTTATACCTCCCTTTTTCGGCGCAAGTGCATCATGCCGTTTGTGACGGATGGCATGTTGCCGCATTAGTCAATGCCCTGCAGGACAGGATGAGGGCCGTTGCGCTGTCTGCCAAGTGAACGCTCAAAAATCCTTTCTGCCCGTCAGCACGTCCAGATCGATGCAGAAATAATCGGCGATCTTACACAGATTTTCCAACCCGATTTCCCTTTGCCCATGCAGATAGCGCGAAAGTGTCTGCTGCGGGATGCCGATCTCCTTGGCTACGCTGCTGATGCTGCGTTCTCCGATCAGTTCTTTCAAGTTTTCCGCGAATTTATCTACATACATATCAATATTTTACACCGAATGGTGTAAAATATTTGACTTACACCAATCGGTGTGATATAATAAGCGCGGATATGAAGGAAACGGGATAAAACAAATGAGGAATCAAAATGCGTCCGCCGGATGAGCGGGCGCATTTTTTATGTAAAGGAAAATGCCGCAATCGCCGCGGGGGTGTGAAGCCAATGCCGATGAGTAAAAACGGAGGCTTCCCTTAGAGACGGTACGGCAAGCGAAGATCATACGTCCAAAATGCTTCCCCTTGGGCAATTATCGAAAGCGGTGAAGTAAATAAAAAAGGCTTCCCCCTCAGGGGGAAGCTGTCGCCGAAGGCGACTGATGCGGGTAAACAATTCCCCCTCCCGATCGAGAAAGGGGAGGGGGAATACATTTGCTAAACAATTTTTGATCGGGATCGGTCACGCCTTTTTGAAAACCGATTTCGGCTGCCCGCAAATAGGACAGGCCCAATCTTCCGGCAGCTGTTCAAAGGGGATATTGCCCGTATAAACGTGCCCGCAAACCGAGCAGACGTACTTTCCGGCGGGTTGTGCTTCGTCGGCAAGATAGGTCGGCGCATTTTTCGCCGTTTTGCCCTTGATCACGCCGTGGTAATAGGCATACGTCATGGGCGGGTTGTCGCTCAGAACGTCCGCACCGATCACTTCTCCCAAAAACACAGTATGCGTGGGGGAGTCCATCGTATTGATGACGCGGCATGCGATGTATGCGCAGCTGTCCGTTACAACGGGCAGCGCATCCTTGACTGCATAGGGCACATCGGCAAACTTGTCGAAATCTTTCCCCGAACGGAACCCGAAAGTGCCGATGATGGAAGGGTCGCTGTTTTCGGCAAGGATCGAAATGGCAAAATGCCCGCACTCTGCAATACACTTGTTGGTGTAATTATCCTTGTTGATGCTGACCATAACGGTCGCAGGGGCAGCCGTGATCTGTGCGGCGCAGTTAGCGGTGCAGCCGGTCGGCCTGCCGTTGTCCCAAGTGGATACGACGTATACGCCGTAAGACATGGCATGAAATGCTTTCGGATTCATTATTGCCACACTCCCTCAGGGAAAACTTTATAAATTTCCCCTTGCAATGTTTTTAATAGTTTTCCGCTTTCAGCTGGAAATATGCCTTCGGATGCGAGCATACGGGGCAGATCTCGGGCGCCTTCTTGCCGATGACGATATGCCCGCAGTTAGAGCACTGCCAAATGCAATCTTCGTCGCGCGAGAATACGAGCCCGTTTTTCACGTTGTCCAAAAGGGCAAGGTATCTCTTCTCGTGTTCTTTTTCGATTTCTCCGACCTTTTCAAAGAGGAACGCAATATGATCGAACCCTTCTTCCTTCGCTTCCTTCGCAAAGGTGGCGTACATGTTTGTCCACTCATAGTTTTCGCCCGCCGCCGCGTCGATCAAATTTTCTTCGGTAGAAGGGATATCTCCGCCGTGCAGCAATTTGAACCAAATTTTTGCATGCTCTTTTTCGTTGTTTGCCGTCTCTTCAAAGAGGGCGGCGATCTGTACAAAGCCGTCTTTCTTCGCCTTGCTCGCGTAGTAAGTATACTTGTTCCTCGCCTGCGATTCACCCGCAAAAGCTGTCTGCAGGTTTTGTTCCGTTTTGCTTCCCTTGAGTTCCTTAGCCATCGTTAAAACCTCCGAATTTATTTTTTATTTTTGCAATCGGGGCACAGACCGACCAATTCGATGAGCACGTTCTCAACCGAAAAGCCGTCCGTGTTTCCCGTAAGCGATACGTTTGCTGCGCCTTCGGGCGCGTCCCAAAGCCTGCCGCAGCAGCGGCAGCGCATATGATAGTGTTCTCCCGTTCTCAGGTCGAATCGGTCGGCTCCCTCGCTCACGTTGATTTTTTGGATCATTCCCTGTTCGGAAAGGAGATTAAGGTTGCGGTATACCGTCGCCTTGCTGATATGCGGATGATCTTTTACGATCTCCGAATAGACCTGCTCGGCATCGGGGTGGCAGTGCATTGCGCGCACCGTGTCCAATACGAGCTGCCTTTGAATGGTGTTTCTTTTAATCATAATTTTTATTTAATGATAATTATTATTGATTATATTATATCACAATTTTGACGTCTGTCAAGTATTTTGCAAAAAATTTTTGCAACTATTGACAAAATCACCCCCGTTGCTTTATAATATGGGGGAGAGAAGCTGCGGGCGAGTCGGAGGCATTATGGTATACGAAAAAACAGAGCTGAATTTTTTGGAGCGCGACTGTATTTTGCAATTCGGCGAAAAGGGCGGCGCCAGGATCTTTCGCCGCGCTTCTAAATTATATGCGGAATTGGTCGTAACGACCGATTACAAAAACGATCGCCTGCTCGAAAAGCAGTTGAAGGGCTTGGTTTATCCGGTGATCGCCTATTACAAAACGCTGCTGGCAGAGGGCTATCGAGAGGCGAACGCCTTGGGGCTGGTGCGCACGGAAGTGGAGAAGGCCGCCAAAAACAGCGGCGATATCCTGCACGCGCAGACGAGGAAGCATTTTCCTTTTCACGCGTTCCGGCGCAACATTAAAAATTTCATGGCATATAAATTCCCTGCGGGGGAATGGGGCTGCACGCCGCCCAAAGCCAAAGGCGGAAAAGTCAGTTTTCAAATCAAAGAATGCCTGTATTATACGATCACCCGAAAGTTCGGGTGCGTCGAGTTATGCCCCGTATTTTGCGATTACGAAAATATCGCTTTTAAAGGCTTAGGGCCCAAAATCGTCTGCGAGCGGGAAGGAGAGCTTGCCACCGGGCACGAAACATGCAAATTTTGTTTTAGGAAAGGGAAGTAATTACGACATAAAAAATCCCCCGCGGGCAAGCCCGCAGGGGATTTTGAATTTTCGGAAAAAGTTTATGCCTTATTGTCGGAGCCGAGAACATCGACGATTTTGTGTTTGACGAGTTCTTTGACCGCTGCGCGCGCGTCGCCGAGATACTGGCGGGGATCAAAGTGATCGGGATGCTCCGCAAAATGCTTGCGGATCGCCGCCGTGCAAGCCACGCGCAGGTCAGAGTCGATGTTAATCTTGCAGACCGCCATCGTGGCAGCTTTTCTGAGCATCTCTTCGGGTATGCCGATCGCGTCGGGCATCTTGCCGCCGAACTGGTTGATGATCGCGACCTTGTCCTGCGGGACGGAAGAAGCGCCGTGCAGCACGATGGGGAATCCGGGCAGGCGCTTGCCGACCTCTTCAAGGATGTCGAAGCGGAGCTGAGGCTTCTGGCCGGGTTTGAATTTGTAAGCGCCGTGGCTGGTGCCGATCGCGATTGCGAGGGAATCGCAGCCCGTCTTTTCGGTAAATTCGCATACCTCGTCGGGATGGGTAAAGCAGGCGTCCTCAGCCTTTACGTTGACCGCATCTTCGATGCCGGCGAGCTGGCCGAGTTCCGCTTCGACGACCACGCCCCTGTCATGCGCATACGCGACGACTTTTTTCGTGATCTCGATGTTTTCGGCAAAAGCGTGGTGAGAAGCGTCGATCATGACGGAGGTAAAGCCGTCGTCGATCGCAGATTTGCACGCTTCGAAATCTGCGCCGTGGTCGAGGTGCATGACAATGGGGATATCCGTCGTTTCTACGGCCGCCTCGATGAGATGCTTGAGGTAAACGGGATTCGCGTACTTGCGCGCACCTGCGGAAACCTGCAGGATGAGAGGGGACTTACATTCCTGGCCCGCTTCCACGATACCCTGAATGGTCTCCATGTTGTTGACGTTGAATGCGCCGACCGCATAGCCGCCTTTGTAGGCTTTTTTAAACATTTCGGTTGATGTAACCAAAGGCATAGTATAGTTCCTCCGATAAATTTTTTATCTGTTCTTATTTTACACTAAACGGGAATAAAAATCAATATAATTTTCTAAAATATCGGTAAATCGCTTTTAATTTTTTTTGCGCGAGTGGTATAATATAAGAGAAAAGAACGGAAAAGCCCTGTGCAGATGCGGACGAAAAAGGGCTTTACGGAAGAAAAGGAGATATTAGAGATAATATGAGAGATCCGAGAATAGAAAGATTGGCAGACGTACTCGTCAACTATTCGGTGCACTGCCAAAAGGGCGAAAAAGTGCTTATCGAAGCGCGCGGGATCGACGCGCAGCTCGTCAATGCCATCATCGAAAAGGTGTTTGCGGCGGGCGGCTATCCCTTTGCCGATATGGTCGACTTATCCGTCGAGCGCGCTCTGTTGATGGGCACGAGCAAAGCGCACTGCGAACTGCGCGCAAAATATGCCAAATACCGCATGGAAGATATGGATTGTTACATCGGCATCCGCGGAGGAGAAAATTCCTTCGAGCTGTCCGATGTGCCGGCGGCGAATATGCAGGTGTACGACAGGACGTATTCCTTCCCCGTACACCACGAAACGCGCGTCAAAAAGACGAAGTGGGTGGTCTTGCGCTATCCCAACCCGTCTATGGCGCAGAATGCGGGCAAATCGACCGAACAGTTCGAAGATTTTTATTTTGACGTATGCACTCTCGATTATTCCAAAATGGATCGGGCGATGGACGCGCTCAAGGCGCTCATGGAAAGGACAGACAAAGTTCGCCTCGTCGCAAAGGATACCGACCTCGCCTTCTCGATCAAGGGGATCCCCGCCGTTAAGTGCGCCGGCCATATGAACATTCCCGACGGCGAAGTATATACGGCGCCCGTCAAAGACAGCGTCAACGGCGTCATCACCTATAATGCGCCCACGCTCGAAAAGGGCATCAAGCATGAAAATGTGCGGCTGGTCTTTAAAAACGGCAGGATCGTCGAAGCGACTTCCTCCAACACCAAGGCGCTCAACGACGTTTTGGACACCGACGAGGGCGCCCGGTATGTGGGCGAGTTCGCCATCGGAGTCAATCCTTACGTCACATCGCCCATGCTCGATATCCTCTTCGATGAAAAGATTGCCGGGTCCATTCATTTCACGCCCGGCTGCTGCTATGACGATGCGTACAACGGCAATAAGTCGAGCGTACATTGGGACATGGTGCTGATCCAGACGCCCGAATGGGGCGGCGGCGAGATCTATTTCGACGACATGCTCATCCGCAAGGACGGGCGCTTTGTCATCGACGAGCTTGCCTGTCTGAACCCTGAAAATTTGAAATAAAGCGCACCCGCGCCCGTTTCCGCCGATGTGTCCGCATTTGGGCAGTTTGCGTGAAATCTGCGGCGTTTTTGTGCGATTTATTCATAAAAATTTCAAAATAGAAGTTCTTCCGCGCAAACTATTGACTAAATTTTGCGCTTTTGGTATAATTAGAATGCTGGAAAAAATTAGCGATAAAAATCAATTTTTTATAAATGGAGGAATATTCAAATGGCTAATGTAAGAGTTGCGATCAACGGATTCGGCCGTATCGGCCGCCTCGCATTCAGGCAGATGTTCGGTGCAAAAGGCTATGAAGTCGTCGCTATCAACGACCTCACCAGCCCCGCGATGCTCGCGCATCTTCTGAAGTACGATTCCGCGCAGGGCAGATACGCTTTGGCGGACAAGGTCACCGCGACTGAAAATTCTATCATCGTCGATGGCAAAGAGATCAAGATCTATGCCGAAAAGGACGCAAAAGATCTGCCTTGGGGTCAGATCGGCGTTGACGTAGTGCTCGAATGCACGGGCTTCTATTGCTCCAAGGCGAAGAGCCAGGCGCATATCGATGCGGGCGCTAAAAAGGTCGTCATCTCTGCTCCCGCGGGCAACGATCTGCCGACCATCGTTTACAGCGTCAACGAAAAGACATTGAAGCCCACCGACACTATCATTTCCGCGGCTTCCTGCACGACCAACTGCCTCGCGCCGATGGCGAATGCGCTCAATAAGTTCGCGAAGATCAAAAAGGGCTACATGACGACGATCCACGCTTACACGGGCGACCAGATGACGCTCGACGGCCCGCATCGCAAGGGCGATCTGCGCCGCGCTAGGGCTGCCGCTGTGAACATCGTGCCGAACAGCACGGGCGCTGCAAAGGCGATCGGCCTCGTTATCCCCGAACTCAACGGCGTGCTTGACGGCTGCGCACAGCGCGTTCCCGTTCCCACCGGTTCCCTCACTCAGCTCATCGCGATCGTGGAAGGGGAAGTGGACAAGGACGGCGTCAATGCTGCAATGAAGGCGGCAGCTTCCGAATCTTTCGGTTACACCGAAGACGAAATCGTCTCTTCCGATATCATCGGCATTACCTATGGCTCGCTGTTCGACGGCACGCAGACCAAATGCATGCCGATGGGCGACGGTACGACGCTCGTGAAAGTCGTTTCTTGGTATGACAACGAGAATTCTTACACCAGCCAAATGGTGCGCACCATCAAATATTTTGCTGAACTCAAATAATTTGATCTGGCAATCGATGACCCCTCCGCGCAGTGCGGAGGGGTTTTTGTGTCCAAAAAACTACGCGATTGCCGCGGATTTATAGGGACTTAGCCGGTGCGCAAAAGGCTTCCTTTTGTGCCTGCCACAAAAAGCGGCTATGGATGCGGCAAACAAAAAATATTTTCCTTTGGGCCGTCACGGAAAGTAATAGAACAAAAAGGGCTTTTTCTTGGACCGTCACGAAGGGAGAAAAAATAAATAAAAAAGGCTTTCCCTTGGAGCTGTTCCGAAGGGAGACAAAGTAAACTAAAAAGGCTTCCCCCTGGGGGGGAAAGCTGTCGCCGAAGGTGACTGATGAGGGGGCTGACGGCCCGACTAAAAATTGTTTTTGCGAGGCGTCGGCAAATAAGGGCCGCGCATGAAAATAATCATCCATGTGTTTTATACATGGATGATTATTTTCAAATTAAATAATTGATAATGTTAATTATAATCGTAAACGAAACTTCCGGCGCATTGGAGGCAACACGTCGGAAGATCCACACAAGCGGTCATTGCTTATTGTTTTCGACGTAGGCGTGTACCGATTTTACGATAAAAGTCTGTTCCGCTTTGCTCAATTTGCTGAAGTCGACATAAAAATTTTGCAGCGTCTTATTATCTGTATAGACGTAATTATTTTCATAGTCAGATTTCCCGAGCAAATAGTCGGTCGAAGCATTGAAGAGGTTCGAAATTTCGATGACCTGTTCAAAGGTAGGGCGGGAACGCCCGATCTCCCAACTGCTCACAGTCGACTGTTTTACACCGAGTTTTGCGGCAAGTTCGCATTGGGTGGTTCCGTTTTCTTTTCTTAGGGTTTTTAAAATTTTAGCAAACATAGAAGTAAAAACACACACGCGGCGGGTGAATTTTGAAACGAAATGTCTCAAGTATCCGCGTGACCGATTGTAAAACAAAAGGACATTCAATTTCCGATATCCAACCCCATATCCTATCGGAAGAAACGTCCAAAACCCTGCACGCAGGGCAAAGGTACCGATCGAAGGAAGTTTATCCGAACGCACACATTTATCGTTGTGGAAGGATATGTTCCCGCCGACTCAGCAATCGCCTTGTGGCTCATGCCGCTTTCGCGATCGCATAGCCGGCCTTTGCC
Source organism: uncultured Clostridia bacterium (assembly GCA_904374385.1). GTDB lineage: Bacteria > Bacillota > Clostridia > Christensenellales > Borkfalkiaceae > Borkfalkia. The sequence continues at coordinate 9,345 of CAJFGA010000060.1, forward strand.
GAATCATGTTCAGAGACTCTTCGCTACCCATATTTTACGACCGTATCAATATTAAATTTTCTCATGTTCGTTTTATATATCATAGCACGGCGGTCAATTTTTGTCAAGCATTTGCGTATAACTTTATTTGTTTGCATTTTATGAAAGTTGCAAACATTTTTGCGAATTGCGGACGGAAAAATACGGCGCGCTATAAAAATAGGGGTTTACCCGCTTGCAAAACGGCGGGCGATGGGCTATAATATAATATGGAAAAAGATTTTTCAGAGGTGTTCGAAATGAAAAAACCTTATGCAATCATTATCATGGACGGATACGGGATTAATCCCGACAAAAACGGCAATGCCATCGAATTGGAGGGCAGTCCCAACGTCAAGCGCTATGAGAGGGAATACCCTTCTTCGCAGCTTGGCGCGAGCGGCATGAGCG